>NZ_JBEZBN010000008.1:0-151220 GCF_040647115.1 Streptomyces sp. NPDC044571 | reverse complement strand
GTGGGCGGCCGCCGCTGTAACTCGACGGGGGCCCCCCGGCGGGGGGCCGGGCGCCCCTTCGCGTACGTCGTGACGGCTACGCCGACTTCTCCTGGGGGCCCTGGTCCTTCGGGACGATGCGGGGGACCAGCGTCGGGTTGACGTTCGAGCGGACCACGTCGGCCGTGATGACCACGCGGGCCACGTCCTTGCGGGACGGGACCTCGTACATCACCGACATCAGGACCTCCTCCATGATGGCGCGCAGGCCGCGCGCGCCCGTCTGGCGGAGGATCGCCTGGTCCGCGATGGCCTCCAGCGCCTCGCGCTCGAAGTCCAGCTCGACACCGTCGAGTTCGAACAGCCGCTGGTACTGCTTGACGAGGGCGTTGCGGGGCTCGATCAGGATCTGGAGCAGGGCCTCGCGGTCGAGGTTGTGCACCGAGGTGATGACGGGCAGACGGCCGATGAACTCGGGGATCATCCCGAACTTCACCAGGTCCTCCGGCATGACCTCCTGGAACTGGTCGCTCGCCTCGATCTCCCGCTTCGAGCGGATCGTCGCCCCGAAGCCGATGCCCTTGGCGCCCGCGCGCGACTCGATGATCTTCTCAAGGCCGGCGAAGGCGCCGCCCACGATGAAGAGCACGTTCGTCGTGTCGATCTGGATGAACTCCTGGTGCGGGTGCTTGCGGCCGCCCTGCGGCGGCACCGAGGCCGTCGTGCCCTCAAGGATCTTGAGCAGGGCCTGCTGGACGCCCTCACCCGAGACATCGCGGGTGATCGACGGGTTCTCGCTCTTGCGGGCGACCTTGTCGATCTCGTCGATGTAGATGATCCCGGTCTCGGCCTTCTTGACGTCGTAGTCGGCCGCCTGGATCAGCTTGAGCAGGATGTTCTCGACGTCCTCGCCGACGTACCCGGCCTCCGTCAGCGCCGTCGCGTCGGCGATGGCGAACGGGACGTTCAGCATGCGGGCGAGCGTCTGGGCGAGGAGCGTCTTGCCGGAACCCGTCGGGCCCAGCAACAGGATGTTGGACTTGGCGAGTTCGATCGCGTCGTCGCGGCCCTGCGCGCCGCCGTTCTCGCCCGCCTGGACCCGCTTGTAGTGGTTGTAGACCGCTACCGAGAGCGCCTTCTTCGCCGGCTCCTGGCCGACGACGTAGCTCTCCAGGAACTCGTAGATCTCACGAGGCTTGGGGAGTTCCTCCCAGCGGACCTCGGAGGTCTCGGCGAGCTCCTCCTCGATGATCTCGTTGCAGAGGTCGATGCACTCGTCGCAGATGTACACACCGGGTCCTGCGATGAGCTTCTTCACCTGCTTCTGGCTCTTTCCGCAGAACGAGCACTTGAGCAGGTCGCCGCCGTCACCGATGCGTGCCACGAGGTGCTTCCCCTTCGCCTGGGAGACGCCTGGTTCAGCGGCTCCTGGTGCCTCATATCCGACGGTACCTTGCCGGGGGCCCCGTACGGGGCCCCCTTGACGTGGTTCACATCGCTGAATGCGACTGCGTGCCCACGCCAACTGGCGGCAAGGATCAGCCCGCGCTGCTCTTGCGGGTCGAGACGATCTGGTCGATCAGGCCGTACGCGAGCGCGTCCTCGGCCGTCAGGATCTTGTCGCGCTCGATGTCCTCGCGGATCTTCTCGATCGGCGTGGTCGAGTGCTTGGCCAGCATGGTCTCCAGCTGGTCGCGCATGCGCAGGATCTCGTTGGCCGCGATCTCCAGGTCGGAGAGCTGCTCGCGGCCGGTGCCGCCGGACGGCTGGTGGATCAGCACGCGGGCGTTCGGCAGGGCCATGCGCTTGCCGGGGGTGCCCGCGGCGAGCAGGACCGCGGCGGCGGAGGCCGCCTGGCCCATGCAGACCGTCTGGATGTCCGGCTTCACGAACTGCATCGTGTCGTAGATGGCCGTCAGCGCGGTGAAGGAGCCGCCGGGGCTGTTGATGTAGATCGAGATGTCGCGGTCCGGGTCCATCGACTCCAGGCACAGCAGCTGCGCCATGACGTCGTTGGCGGAGGCGTCGTCGATCTGCACGCCGAGGAAGATCACGCGCTCCTCGAAGAGCTTCGCGTACGGGTCGTACTCGCGGATGCCCTGCGAGGTGCGCTCGACGAAGCGCGGGACGACGTAGCGGTTGTCCAGCGGCGCGCCGGTGTAGAGGCCGCTCGCGGGAGAGAGGTTGTTCATGTGCATCTGGGTGTTCACCGTCCTGGTGGCGTTCTGCGGGCTGAGGCTTGCCTGGTACGGGCTGGCGGGGTCGTACGGGAGTGCACGCGCCGCCGGGGCCGGGATCAGGCCCCGGTGCCGCCGCCGCCGGGGACCAGGGACGCGGCCGAGATGATCTCGTCGATGAGGCCGTAGTCCTTGGCCTCCTCCGCCGTGAACCAGCGGTCGCGGTCGCCGTCCCGGATGATCGCCTCCACGGTCTGGCCGGAGTGGTGCGCGGTGATCTCAGCCATGCGCTGCTTCGTACGCAGCAGGTACTGGGCCTGGATCTTGATGTCCGAGGCGGTGCCGCCGATGCCGGCGGAACCCTGGTGCATCAGGATGTCGGTGTTCGGGAGCGCGAAGCGCTTGCCCTGGGCACCGCCGGTGAGCAGGAACTGGCCCATGGAGGCCGCCATGCCCATGCCGATGGTGACGACGTCGTTCGGGATGTACTGCATGGTGTCGTAGACCGCCATGCCCGCCGTCACGGAGCCACCGGGGCTGTTGATGTACAGGTAGATGTCCTTCTCCGGCTCGGCGGCCAGGAGGAGGAGCTGCGCGGTGATCTTGTTCGCGATGTCGTCGTCGACCTGCTGCCCGAGGAAGATGATGCGCTCGCCGAGCAGCCGGTTGTAGACATGGTCGCCGAGGCCGCCACCGATGGACGGCTCACCCGCGGCGTAAGGCTTCAGATTCGTCACGTATCCACCTGCTCGTCTCCGACGGCCACATGCCGTCTCAGCGTCTCGTTCTGGGGCGCGGACCGGTCGGGGCGGCGGTGGCCGCCGGCGTCCGGGTACTCCCGTGCCCTCGTATTCATGGACCCTAACGCGCAGGTCGGACAACGCCATCCCGCTTCCCGAACTGTTCGCTCGGAGCGCAAGCTCCGGGGGCCGGGCGCAGACCGTGCGCAGACCGTGCGGCGGCCGGGCGGACGGCTGCGGAAGGGCCGTGCGGAGGCCGCGCGCGGGCCATGCGGAGGGCCCATGCGGAGCGCCATGCGGAAGGGCCCGCACGCGGCTGCGTACGGGCCCTCCGGGGCACTGCTCAGCGGGCTTTCGCCCGGGGTGTCACTTGGCCTCGTCGGCCGCGTCCTCGGCGTCACCCTTGGCGGCGGCCTGCTCGGCGGCCTCGTCCTCGTCCTCGTCGGACAGGTCGACGACCTCACCGTTGGTGTCGGTGACCTTGGCGGCCTCGACGACGACCGCGAGGGCCTTGCCGCGGGCGACCTCGCCGACGAGCATCGGGACCTGGCCACCCTCGACGACGGCCTGCGCGAACTGGTCGGGGGACATGCCGGAGGAGGCGGCGCGGCGCATGAGGTGCTCGGTGAGCTCCTCCTGGTTGACGCCCAGCTTCTCCTTGTTGACCAGCGCGTCGAGGACGAACTGGGTCTTGATGCCCTTGACCGCCTGCTCCTTGGTCTCGGCCTCGAACTCCTCGACCGTCTTGCCCTGGAACTCCAGGTACTTCTCCAGGGTCAGACCCATCTGGCCGAGCTGGTGGTGCTCCAGGTTGTGCTTGCGGGTGTTGACCTCGTCCTCAAGCAGCTTCTCGGGGATCGGCACCTCGACGAGCTCCAGCAGCTTCTCCAGGACGCGCTCCTGGGCCTGCGTGGCCTGGTCGTACTGCTTCATGTTCTCAAGGCGCTTGCGGCTGTCCGCCTTCAGGTCCTCAAGGGTGTCGAACTCGCTCGCCATCTGCGCGAACTCGTCGTCCAGCTCCGGCAGCTCGCGGGCGGAGACCTTGGTGACCTTGACGGTGACCTCGGCGTCCTTGCCCTCGGCGGAGCCGCCCTTCAGCTGGGAGGTGAAGGTGGCCTCGCCACCGGCCTCCAGGCCCTTGACGGCCTCGTCGATGCCGTCGAGGAGCTCGCCCGAGCCGATGGTGTACGAGACGTCGGAGGCGACACCGTCCGGCAGCACCTCGCCCTCGACCTTGGCCTCCAGGTCGATGGTGACGACGTCGCCGTCCTGGGCGGCGCGCTCGACGTCCTTGGTGGACGCGAAGCGGCCGCGCAGCTGCTCGACCGACTTCTCGACGTCCTCGTCGGAGACCTCGACCGCGTCGACCTCGACCTCGATGCCGGAGTAGTCCGGGATCTCGATCTCGGGGCGGACGTCCACCTCGGCGGTGAAGGCCAGCAGCTCGCCGTCCTTCAGCTCCGTGATGTCGACCTCGGGCTGGCCCAGCGGGTTCAGGTCGGCCTCGTTGACGGCCTCGGTGTAGAACTTCGGGAGCGCGTCGTTGACGGCCTCCTCCAGCACCGCACCGCGGCCGAAGCGCTGGTCGATGACACGGGCCGGGATCTTGCCCTTGCGGAAGCCCTTCACCGTGACCTGCTGGTTGATCTTCTTGTAGGCCGCGTCGAGGCTGTCCTTGAGCTCCTCGAAGGGCACCTCAACAGTGAGCCGAACCCGAGTCGGGTTCAGGGTCTCCACGGCGCTCTTCACGGTTCGGTCTCCTTGTGGCTGACTGCTGGGGGTCTCTGCTGTCGCTGCGATTCAGCGGTTCAGCGGATTCGGCCCGGCATCAGACACACGGGCACGCAGCTTGCATAGTAACCGCAAGCGGCAATCAGCCCACAACGCGATCACCGTGGACGGCGGTACCAGTGGTGCCGGTGTTGCTGGTGGTCGGGGTGGCCGGATTCGAACCGACGACCTTCCGCTCCCAAAGCGGACGCGCTACCAAGCTGCGCCACACCCCGTCGGTGCGACACGTAGGGTACATGCCCGGAGACCCTCTGATGCGCGGGGTTTCCCGGCCCACCCCCGCGCCACGACCCTGCCGGGGCGAAAAGCGGTGTGCACTCCCCCGCCTCGACCCGCTAGGATGCTGTCCGTGCCGCGGCCTCCGGACCTGCGGCGCACGTCATGCGGGCGTAGCTCAATGGTAGAGCCCTAGTCTTCCAAACTAGCTACGCGGGTTCGATTCCCGTCGCCCGCTCTGAACGACGATGGGCCAGGTCAGAGGATGTTTCCTCGACCTGGCCCACCGTCGTTCCGGAGCAGGGGGAGCCGGGGCGGGCGGTGAGCCGCCGCCGGGCGCGCCTCAGTGTTGGACCGTGGTGCAGGCGACCGTGGTCTTGCCGTCGGCCGTCTTGACGACGTACTTGCCCCCGCTGAGACCGCCGAGGTCGAACCTTCCCGACTTGTCGATGGGGACCGAGCCGGAGGTGGATCCCGAGTAGGTCACCGTCGTGCCGGCGGGGAATCCCAGACCCCACAGGTGGTACTTGCCGACCGAATCCTTCTCGACCTTGCACGCCGCGCCGGCCACGGCGCCGGGGGCGGCGGTGGCCGAGGCGTGCGCGGCAAGGGCAGGGCCCACCGCGAGAGCGGGGGCCACCACGAGCGCGAGTGCTGCAAGACGACGTGTCCGGTTCATCATTCAACCTGCCTTGGACGCTGACGGGGCGGCCGGTCAGGCGTGACGGCTCCGGTCCCCGGGCAGCGGCCGCCCGGACGCCGAGGGACGCTCTCGGTCCGTTCTGCCATGCTGATGCCGGTTCAAGCCTATAGTCCGGTTTGCCCCATGGCATCTCGCGGCGGTCCCTCGAAAGCGTGACGCCCCGTACGGCACGGCCGGGCTCCGGCTCCGTCGCTAGAGCTTGATGCCCGCGATGGTGTCCGCCAGGGAGTTGAGGAAGCGGTTGACGTCCGGGGCGATGGAGCTGGACGCCAGGAAGAAGCCGAAGAGGACCGCGACGATCGCAGGTCCGGTCTTGAGGTGGCCGCCGCGGACGAGCACGACCAGGATGACCAACAACAGAACCACCACTGAGAGCGAAATGGCCACTACTGATCACACCTTCGGTCGTCCCCTGGTCGGCCGGGGCGCACGGCCACGCACGCTCCCCTAGGGACCATCCTCCCACCAACAGGGCTCGGCTATCCGCCCCGTGGCCAAACCGCATCGGCTCTTTCGCGCCAACCGGGCGTGCGCGAGGCATATTTCGGGAGGGCGGCGCGGGTCACGGGATGGTGAGGCCGAGCAGAGAGCGGACATACGCGTACTTCGCGGACAGCCGCTCGCGCGTGGGCCCGTCCAGTACGGCGAGCCGCGCCGGATCCGCGTTGTGCGCGAGGTCGGCCTCCTTGACCAGGAGGGCGCCGGGGGTGGCGAGGATCCGGGCCGTGTACTCCTCCAGCGGTTCGCCCGGGCGCTTGGTGACCGCGAGGACCATGTCCTTCACCGGCTGCGGGAGAGGGGCGGAGTCCAGCCACTCCCGGGACAGGGCGTCGTCCTCTACGGCGTCGTGCAGCCAGGCCGCCGCCTGCTGTTCGGGGCTGCCGCCCCGGGCGCGGACGCCCTCGGCCACGGCCGCCAGGTGCTCCGCGTACGGCCGGCCGGCCTTGTCGGTCTGGCCCTCGTGCGCGGCGCGGGCCAGGGCTTCGACCTCCAGGAGGGTCAGGGGCCGGCTCGTCATGCGATCTCCCTTGCTGCCGTACGCAGGGCCTCGGCGGCCCGGCGCACATCGGACTGCGTGGTACGCCAGTTGGAGAACGCGGCGCGCAGGGCGGGGGTTCCCGCGTAGACGGTGGGGGTGACGAAGACCTCCGACCGGATCGCCTCGCGGATGGCCGTGAGGCGAGCCGCGGTGGGTTCCGCGGCGAGGGTGAAGCAGACGACGTTCAGGCGGACCGGGGCGAGCAGGCGGAAGGCGGGGTCCCGGTCAAGGGCTGCGCCGAGGGCCTCGGCGCAGGCGATGTCGCGTTCGACGATCTCCCGATGGCCTTCGCGGCCGTACGCGCGCAGCGTGAACCAGGCGGCGAGGGCGCGCAGCCGGTGGGAGTTCTCGGGGGTGAGGTGGACCAGGTCGGGGTGGTCACCGAGGGGGCCGAGGTAGGCGGCGGCGTTCTGGAAGACGCGGGCCTGCAGGTCGCGGCGGCGGGTGAACTGGACGGCGCTGTCGTACGGGACGTTCAGCCATTTGTGCAGGTCGACGCAGAGGGAGTCGGAGGCGTCGAGGCCGGCGGCGAGGTGGGCACGGGCCGGGGAGAGTGCGGCGAAGGCGCCGAAGGCGGCGTCGGTGTGCAGCCAGAAGTCGTGGTGCTCCTTGAGGGCGGCGACGGCGCGGAGGTCGTCGAAGTCGACGGTGTTGACGGTGCCCGCGTTGGCCACGACCACGGCGGGGCCGGGGGTGTCGGCCAGCGCCCGGTCGAGGGCGGCCGGGTCCACGGCCTCGCGGCCGGGCAGGGTCGGGACGGCCACGAGGGAGCTGCGGCCGAGGCCGAGGACGGAGAGCGCCTTGGCGATGGAGGAGTGCGGGGCGCCGGAGAGGACCCGGACCGGGCCGAGCGCTGCCGCGCCGTCTTCGGCCGGGGAGACGCCGAGCCGTTCGCCGAGCCATTCGCGGGCGATGGCGAGGCCGGTGGTGTTGGACATGGTGGCGCCGCTGACGAAGGTGCCGGTGTGGGCGGGGCCGAGGTGGAAGAGCTCGCGGAGCCAGCCGACGGTCTCGCGTTCGAGGGCCTGGCCGGCGCCGTCGAGGGCGGAGTTGGAGTTCTGGTCGTGTACGGCGGTCAGCCAGTCGCCGGCGAGGGCGGCGGGGGTGGCGCCGCCGGTGACGAAGCCGAGGTAGCGGGGGCCGGCGGAGGCCGACAGGCGGGGGGCCCAGCGGTGTTGGAAGGCGGCGAGAGCCCCGTCCGCACCGGCGGGGCGGTCGGGGAGGGGCTCGTGGTGGGGCTCCGGCCCTTCCGGCCCCTCCGGCTCCGCACGGGGTACGACCGGACGCGCGTCGAGGGTCGCGAGGGTCTCGGCGGCGGTGCGGTGGGTGGCGGCGAGGAGCTCGGGGAGCCGGGCGAGGTCGGCGGCGAGGGCGGGGTGCATGGGGGAACGGTAGGAGCGGGCCGCCGCCCGGGGGCGGGCCAATCCGGCCCAAGTGGCCCGCCACCACCCGCACGGCGCCACCCGCACGGCTCCGCCCCTCGCCCACGCCGGCGTCGCGTCGGCGTCGGCGTCGGCGGCCCAAGTCCGGGGCCGTGCAGGGGTGCTGGGGCGGGAGGGGCGCCGTAGGGTCGGAGGATGAACGGGATGCGGTGGGTGGCGGGTGTGGTCGGTGGGGCCCTGGCGGCCGGGCTCCTGGCGGGGTGCGACGCCCCGCCGCCACCGAGGGCGGCGCCGGGGCCCACGGCCGGGACCGGCTCCGCCGGGACTCCGGGGCCGGTACGGCCGGAGTCGCCGTACGGCAGCGCCCCGCGGAGCGCGCCCGCCCCGGACGGGCCGTGCCCCGAGGGCGGGGTGCGGCTGCGCGAGGGGACCGGCGATGCCGCCATGGGGCTGCGGGTCGCGGACGTGCAGCTGGTGAACTGCGGTACGCAGCCGTACGCGCTGGAGGGCTATCCGGAGATCCGGCTGCTGGACAAGGCGCGTAGGCCCGTCGAGGTGACCGTCGGGCACGGGTCGAGCGGCATCACCACGGGCGCCCCCGCGATGGACGAGCCGCCGCGCCCGATGACGCTGGAGCCGGGGCAGGCCGCCTCGGTGGGGCTGGTGTGGCGGAACCTGGTCACCGATACGACCCGCCCGGCCGCCGAGGGCTGGGTGCTGGAGGTCACGCCCCGCCCCGGCGCGCCCCGGGTGGCGCTGGAACTCGCCCACTCCGTCGATCTGGGGAACACCGGGAAGCTCGGCATCGGCCCCTGGACCGGCATCGCGCGCTGAGCCCCGCCGGGCGTCGGCCTCCGAGCCCCGCTGCGCGTCGGCCCCGGCCAGCGGTCGGGGCGGTCAGGGCGAGCGGCGGAGCAGGAGGAGGGCCCGGTCGTCGTTGACGTCCTTGGCCACCTTTTCGATCAGGTGCCAGGCGGCGCCCTCCCAGCCGGCGGCGACGTAGCGGTCGGCTTCGCCGGTGAGGCGGTCGATGCCCTCGCCGATGTCACGGTCGGCGGTCTCGACGAGTCCGTCGGTGAACAGCATCAGGACGTCCCCGCGGCGCAGGTTGCCGCAGGCCGGTTCGAAGGCGGCCCCGTCGTAGACGCCGAGGAGCGGGCCCTCACCGGACACCTCCTGCCAGCGGCCGGTTCCGGCGGAGAGCTGGAGGGCGGGCAGGTGCCCGGCGGAGAGCAGTTCGTAGTCGCCGGTCTCCAGGTCGAGGACCAGGTGGATGGAGGTGGCGAAGCCCTCGTCCCAGTCCTGGCGGAGCAGGTAGCCGTTGGCGGCGGGCAGGAAGCCCTCCGGGGGCAGCGCGCCGAGCAGCCCGCCGAAGGCACCGGACAGCAGCAGGGCCCGCGAGCCGGCCTCCATGCCCTTGCCGGAGACGTCGGTCAGCACCACCTCCAGCGTCCGGCCGCCGTTGGTGCGGGCGGCCACGACGAAGTCCCCGGAGAAGGACTGGCCGCCGGCCGGGCGCAGGGCCATCTCGCGGTGCCAGCCGCGCGGCAGGGCGGGCAGCTTGCTCTGGACCCGGATGCGTTCGCGCAGGTCGAACAGCATGGTGCCGCCGCGGCGCCAGGGCACGCCGACGCGGCTGCGGAACTGGGCGATCACCAGCCCGAAGAACCCGCAGGCGGCGACGACCAGGACGGTGCCGGGGGTGACCCGGGCCGGCCCCTGGGTGTACGGGCCGAGGACCAGGGCTTCGACGATCAGGGCCGCGGCGGAGGCCGCGTACAGCCCGAGCAGGCTCGCGGGCCGCAGCAGCAGGCCGCCGGCGACGATCGGCAGGACGAGGGCGGAGGGCGAGAACCAGACCGGCAGCATCAGCGTGCCGCAGGCGATCGCGGGAATGGTCAGGAGCAGCCCGCCGAACGCGAGCCAGTCGGAGGCGTCGCCGCGGAAATAGTCGACGGCGGATTTGCGCAGGCTGGTGCGGACCCGGGCCGACAGCATGCGGGCCCGGGCCGTGAGCGTCTCCATGCGTGCTCCGGCCATTGCATCGGGACCCTATCCATCCTGGCCGTGCGCGCGCAGCGGGACCCCCTCAGCCGAGACGCACCTGAGATCACCCTCGAACACAGGCGCGTCGAACGCCGTGCCGGACGGCGGTCCTACGGCGCCTGGCAGGTGGGGCACCAGAAGAGGTTGCGGGCGGCCAGGCCGGCGGTGCGGATCTCTCCCCCGCAGATGTGGCAGGGCATGTTCGCCCTGCGGTAGACGTACACCTCGCCGCCGTGGTCGTCGACGCGGGGCGGGCGGCCCATGGCCTCGGGCAGGTGCTCGTCGCGGACGGTGTCGATCCGGTTGTTCCGTACGCCCTCGCGCATCAGGGCGGCCAGGTCGCGCCACATGGCGTCCCACTCGCCGCGGGTGAGGTCCTTGCCGAGGCGGTACGGGTCGATGCCGTGCCGGAAGAGGACCTCGGCGCGGTAGACGTTGCCGACGCCGGCGACGATCTTCTGGTCCATGAGCAGCGCGGCGACGGTGGTGCGGGAGCGGGAGATCCGCTCCCAGGCGCGGTCCGGGTCGTCGCCCTTCCTGAGCGGGTCGGGGCCGAGCCGGTCGCTTATCGCCTGCTTCTCCCCGTCCGTGATCAGGGCGCAGGTGGTCGGACCCCGCAGGTCGGAGTAGTGGCCTTCGTGGGCGATGCGCAGGCGGACGGTGTCGGTGGGCGGCGGTGCGGGGGCCGTGCCGATGGCGTACTTGCCGAACAGGCCCAGGTGGATGTGGACCCAGCCGCCGCCCTGGAAGCCGAGGAAGAGGTGCTTGCCGTGCGCGTCCACCCCGTCGAGGACACGGCCGTCGAGCAGCGCCGCGCTCTCGGCGAAGCGGCCCTGGGGGCTGCTGACCCGTACCTCCCGGCCCGCGAACCGGTCGCGGTGGTCCTGCGCCAGGCGGTGGATCGTATGCCCCTCGGGCACGGCTGTTCTCCTCGGATGTCCTCGAAGCGGGCCCGCCCCGTGCCGCCGGCCCCGCGGGCCCGGCGGCACGGGCGTGTCCTACTGGTCCTGCGGGTGGTGGGCCGGGATCGGGGGGAGCTCGCCGGTCTGCTCGTAGGCCGAGAGCATGTCGATGCGGCGGGTGTGGCGCTCCTCGCCGGAGTACGGGGTCGCCAGGAAGGCCTCGATGAAGGCGACTGCCTCGTCCTGGGTGTGCATCCGGCCGCCGACGGAGATCACGTTGGCGTTGTTGTGCTCACGGCCGAGCTTCGCGGTCTCGACGCTCCAGGCCAGGATGGCGCGGACGCCCTTGACCTTGTTCGCGGCGATCTGCTCGCCGTTGCCGGAGCCGCCGATCACGATGCCGAGGCTGTCGGCGTCCGCGGCTGTCTTCTCCGCGGCGCGCAGGCAGAACGGCGGGTAGTCGTCGACGGCGTCGTAAATGTGGGGCCCGCAGTCGACGGGCTCGTGGCCGTTGTTCTTGAGCCAGTCCACGAGGTGGTTCTTGAGCTCAAAGCCGGCATGGTCGGATCCGAGGTACACGCGCATGGGACGAGTGTGGCATGAGCGGCTCCGCCGACCCTCAGCGGGTGTCGCGTAAGTCACTTCTAAAGCTCAAGTAAACCCAAAGAGCGCAGATGAGACACCGTGGGACCAAGGTCCCGGACCTTGGTCCCTCCGCAACGATCCGGATTGAGGTCTTCCGCCCGCCTTCATCTCGGGTTTGAATGCCGCAACTCGTAACCCGAGAAACCTAAGGATTCGTCCATGAGCACCACGACGACCCTTCAGAAGGCAGGCGACCCGTCCGGTAACTCCGGTGACGCCACGCCCTCCGATGGTCTCAAGGCCGGTCTCAAGAACCGCCACCTGTCCATGATCGCCATCGGCGGTGTCATCGGCGCCGGACTCTTCGTCGGCTCCGGCGGCGGTATCGCCAAGACCGGCCCCGCCATTCTGATCTCCTACGCGCTCGTCGGCGCGCTGGTCGTCTTCGTGATGCGGATGCTCGGCGAGATGGCCGCCGCCAGCCCGAACTCGGGCTCGTTCTCCGCCTACGCCGACCGTGCGCTGGGCCGCTGGGCCGGCTTCTCCATCGGCTGGCTGTACTGGTTCTTCTGGGTCGTCGTGCTGGCCGTGGAGGCCACCGCCGGTGCGGTGATCCTTGAGGGCTGGGTCCCGGCGGTCCCGCAGTGGGCCTGGGCCCTGATCGTGATGGCGGTCCTGACCATCACGAACCTCGGCTCCGTCTCCTCGTACGGCGAGTTCGAGTTCTGGTTCGCCGGCATCAAGGTCGTCGCCATCGGCGCCTTCGTCGTGATCGGCATGCTCGCCGTCTTCGGCGTGCTGCCGGGCTCCGACAACCCGGGCGCGGGCTTCGCGCACCTGACCGACACCGGCGGCTTCATGCCGAACGGCTGGGGCTCGATCCTCACCGGTGTGCTGATGGTCGTCTTCTCCTTCATGGGCAGCGAGATCGTCACCCTGGCGGCCGGTGAGTCCGAGGACCCGCGCCGCGCGGTCACCAAGGCCACCAACTCGGTGATCTGGCGCATCGGCGTCTTCTACCTGGGCTCGATCTTCATCGTGCTGACGCTGCTGCCGTGGAACGACGCGTCGATCGTCAAGAAGGGCTCGTACGTCGCCGCCCTGGACTCCATCGGCATCGCGCACGCCGGCCAGATCATGAACGTGATCGTCCTGACGGCCGTGCTGTCCTGCCTGAACTCGGGCCTCTACACCGCCTCCCGCATGGCGTTCTCGCTGGGCGAGCGCGGTGACGCGCCGAAGGCCTTCGCCAAGGTCAACGCCAAGGGCGTGCCGACCGCCGCGATCCTCGGCTCCGTGGTCTTCGGCTTCGTCGCCGTCTACTTCAACTACGCCTTCAAGGACACCGTCTTCAGCTTCCTGCTGAACTCCTCGGGTGCGATCGCGCTGTTCGTGTGGCTGGTGATCTGCCTGACGCAGCTGCGGATGCGCAAGATCCTGGTGCGCGAGGCGCCGGACAAGCTGACGGTGAAGATGTGGCTCTTCCCGTACCTGACCTGGGCCACCGCCGCGATGATCACCTTCGTCCTGGGCTACATGGTCTACGACAAGGACAACCGCGAGACCGTGATGCTGTCCCTGCTGGTCGCCGCCATCGTGCTGGTGATCGGTGTCGTGCGCGACGTCCGCCGCAAGGCCGCCGAGCGCGCGTAGGGACCCGCCCGTACGTACGACAGCAGCCCCGGACCGCCGCTCGCGGTCCGGGGCTGCCGTGCAGTCGGGGGCTGCCGCGCAGGCAGGTGCCTCAGCTGCGGCCGGCCAGCTTCCACGCGGCGGGCAGCAGGCCCATCGCCAGGGCGGCCTTGAGGGCGTCGCCGATCAGGAACGGGGTCAGGCCCGCCGCCACGGCCGCGCCGAAGGACATCCCGGTGGCCAGGGCGAGGTAGGGCACGCCGACCCCGTAGATGATCGCGGAGCCGAGCGCCATCGTGCCCGCCGTGCGCAGCACCGAGCGGTCGGCGCCGCGCCGCGCCAGGGCTCCGACGACGGTGGTGGCGAGCAGCATGCCGAGGACGTAGCCGAAGGAGGCGCCGCCCGCGCCGGAGGTGCCGTTCGCGAACCACGGCACGCCGGCCATGCCGACGAGGGCGTACAGGGCCAGCGAGAGGAAGCCGCGTCCGGCGCCGAGCGCCGTGCCGACGAGCAGTGCGGCGAAGGTCTGGCCGGTGACCGGGACCGGTGAACCGGGAACGGGTACGGAGAGCTGCGCGGCCAGACCGGTGAGGGCGGCTCCGCCGACGACGAGCGCGATGTCGCGCACCCGGCTCGCGGGCAGCAGGTCCGCGAGGACGGCGCCGGGGCGGAAGGAGACGGAAGCAGTGCTCATCAAGGGCTCCGCGGGATGAGAGGGGACGGGACGATCACCGACGCTAGTGCGCGGTCCGCCGCCGCCCCACCGCCGCCCGGGACAAAGCCGTACTCCCCGGTTTGGTGGGGAGTGCACAAAGAGCCGGGTTCACACCCGAGTTGTAGTGATACGCATCACGAGCCAGATCCAATCACACGTCCGTTTTGCGCGGACGGGCTCCGCCCGGCGAGACTGTAGGTTCCCGCCAATCCCCCGGCCACGACTGCCGGAGGTACCCGCACTGCGGAGCCCCCACCGCCGCATCGAGCACGAGAGACACGAGCATCCACTCATGCGCGACCGCTTGTCCGACACCCCAGCGACCGGGCAGGACCTGCCCGCGGAACCTCTGAGCCACAGCCTCAAGCAGCGCCACCTGACCATGCTGGGCCTCGGCGGCGTGATCGGCGCCGGGCTGTTCGTCGGCTCCGGAGCGGGCATCGGCATCGCCGGCCCCGCGATCATCTGCTCGTACCTGCTGGCGGGCGCGCTCGCCATGCTGGTCATGCGGATGCTCGGGGAGATGTCCGCCGCGATGCCCGCGTCCGGTTCCTTCTCCGTGTACGCGGAGCGTGCGCTGGGCCGCTGGGCCGGTTTCTCGGCGGGCTGGCTGTACTGGTTCCTGCTGGTCGTGGTGCTCGCCGTGGAGGCGACCGGCGCCGCGAAGATCGCGAACGGCTGGCTGCCGTCGGTGGACCAGTGGGTCTGGGTGCTGGTCTTCATGGTGGTCTTCACCGTGAGCAACCTGGCCGCCGTGAAGAACTTCGGCGAGTTCGAGTTCTGGTTCGCCGCCCTCAAGGTCGGCGCCATCGTGCTCTTCCTGATCCTCGGCACCCTTGCGGTCTTCGGCCTGCTCCCCGCTGCGTCCGATTTCTCTGGCGATCCCGTCGGCGCGGTCAACCTGAGCGGGCACGGCGGCTTCTTCCCGAAGGGCGCCGGAGGTGTCATCGCGGGCATGCTCGCCGTCGTCTTCGCCTTCGGCGGCCTGGAGGTCGTCACCATCGCGGCCGCCGAGTCGGACGACCCGGCGCGCTCGGTGGCCCGCGCCGTGCGCAGCGCCGTGTGGCGGATCCTGTTCTTCTACGTCGGCTCGATGGTCGTCATCGTGACCCTGCTGCCGTGGGACTCGCTGAAGCCGGGTCAGAGCCCGTACGTCGCGGTGCTCGACTCCATCGGCATCCCGGCGGCCGGCCAGATCATGAACATCGTGGTCTTCGTGGCGCTGCTGTCGGCGCTGAACGCCAATCTGTACGGGTCCTCGCGCATGGTGTTCTCGCTGGCCGAACGGGGTGAGGCGCCCAAGGCACTGCTGAAGGTGTCGGGCGGCGGGGTGCCGCGCCGGGCCGTGTTCGCCTCGGTGGCCTTCGGGTTCGCGTCGGTGGTGCTGAACCTGCTGTGGCCGGACACGGTCTTCCTCTACATGCTGAACGCCGTCGGCGCGGTGCTGCTGTTCGTGTGGGCGCTGATCGCGGTGTCCCAGCTGAGGCTGCGCGGGCGGTTGGAGCGGGACATGCCGGAGCGGCTGACGCTGCGGATGTGGTGCTTCCCGTACCTGACGTGGGCTGCGCTGCTCGGCATGGGCGCGGTGTTCGTCCTGATGCTGTTCGACGACTCGGCGCGGCCGCAGCTGCTGTGGTCCTCAGGAGCGGCGGCCGTGGTGCTGGTGGTGGCGTGGGTACGGGAGCTGCGCGCGGCGAAGTCCTGAGGTCGGCGTCTCCCCGCCTCCGCGAAGCCCCCCGTGCACCCGGCGCGGGGGGCTTCGCGCATCAGGTGCGCAGGTAAGAGGCGCCGTTGACGTCGAGGACCGCACCCGAGCTCCAGCGCGCGGCGGGCGAGGCCAGGTGGAGCACGGCGGCGGCCACCTCCCGCGGGGTGCCGACCCGGCCGAAGGGGCTCTGCGCCCGGATCCGCTCGCCCTCCTCGCCGTCGAGCCGCCCGGCGACCCGTTCGGTGGCCACGAAGCCGGGTGCCACGGAGGCCACGGCGATGCCGTGCGGCGCCAGGGAGACGGCGAGCGACTGGCCGAGTGCGTGCAGGGCGGCCTTGGTGGCGCCGTAGGCCGGGTGATCGGGCTCGCCACGGAAGGCCCCGCGCGAGCCGATGTTGACGATGCGGCCCTCCCGTCGGCCGTCGATCATGTGGCGGGCCACGCAGTAGGAGAGGTGGGCGGGGCCGAACAGGTTCACGGCGGCCGTGTGCCGCCAGGCGTCCTGCCACGCGTCGTAGGAGGTCGTGGGCAGCGGGTGCGCGACCATCACCGCGGCGTTGTTGACGAGTACGTCGACCGCGCCGAGCGCCTCCTCGGCCCGGGCCGCGAGCGCCTCCACCTCAGCCGGGTCGCCGAGATCGCCGGTGACGAGGACGTGGCCGTCGCCCGGCAGGTCCGCGAGGGTGCGCTCGGCGTCCGCGTGCCGGACCGTGCAGTGCACCGCGACGCGGTCGCCCTGCTCGGCGAAGGCCGCGGCGATGGCCCGGCCGATCCCCCGGGACGCTCCGGTGACGAGTACGCCCCGGCCCGTCGCGGCCAATTCCCGTATGCCGTGGTCCATTCGGTCTCCTGCCGCCCGTCACCCGTGTCCTGCCGCCAGCGTACGGGGGTGATCACGGCCGGTCATTCGGCTGTCCGGATAGCGGACTCCTCCCATCCGGAGATCGGACAGAGGTGAGACTGGGGCACTTCACCCCGTCCACCCGCACACCGGACAGGCACGCACCCTCATGAGCCAGACCACCGTCACCCCTCCCCGCGCCCCGGGCGCGCCGCCCGCGGGCGCCTCCGGATCGTCCCTCGGCAACGGCCTCAAGCAGCGGCACCTTTCGATGATCGCCCTCGGTGGGGTGATCGGGGCCGGGCTCTTCGTCGGCTCGGGCGCCGGCATCGCCGCCGCGGGGCCCTCGATCGTCCTCGCGTACGCCGTGTCGGGGCTGCTCGTGATGTGCGTGATGCGGATGCTCGGCGAGATGTCCGCGGCGAACCCCGCCTCCGGCTCCTTCTCCGTGCACGCCGAGCGGGCGATCGGGCCGTGGGCCGGGTTCACGGCCGGCTGGATGTTCTGGACGCTGCTGTGCGTGGGCGTGGCCATCGAGGCGATCGGTGCGGCGCACATCATGACCGGCTGGTTCCCCGGCACCCCGTCCTGGATGTGGGTGCTGGCCTTCATGGCCTTGTTCTGCGGGACCAATCTGGCGGCGGTCTCGCACTTCGGCGAGTTCGAGTTCTGGTTCGCCACGCTCAAGATCGGCGCCATCGCGCTGTTCCTGGGCCTGGGCGTGCTGGCCGTGCTGGGCCTGCTGCCCGGCACCTCGTCCCCCGGCGCCGCGAACCTGGTCCACGACGGCGGCTTCCTGCCCCACGGGGTGGACGGCCTGCTGGTCGGCGTGCTCGCCTCCGTCGTCGCGTACGGCGGCCTGGAGACGGTGACCATCGCGGCGGCCGAGTCCGACGACCCCGTCAAGGGCGTGGCCCGGGCCGTGAGGACCACCATGTGGCGGATCGCGGTGGTCTACGTCGGCTCGATGCTGCTCATCGTGACACTGCTGCCGTGGAACGACCCGGCGGTGGCCGAGGACGGTCCGTACGCGGCGACCCTCGACCACCTGGGCATCCCGGCGGCGGGGGAGGTCATGAACGTGGTCATCCTGATCGCCCTGCTGTCCGCGATGAACGCGAACATCTACGGCTCCTCGCGGATGGCCCACTCGCTGGTGTCCCGCGGCCAGGGCCCGAAGGCGCTGGGCAAGGTCAGCGGCCGGGTGCCGCGCCGGGCGGTGCTGGCCTCCTGCGGTTTCGGCTTCACGACCGTGCTGCTGTCGTACTGGTACCCCGACACCCTCTTCGCCTGGCTGCTGAACATGGTCGGCGGGGTCGTCCTCGTCGTCTGGGGCTTCATCGCCGTGTCGCAGTTCGTGCTGCGGCGGCGCCTGGAGCGCGAGGTGCCCGGACAGCTCGCCGTGCGGATGTGGGGCTTCCCGTACCTGACGTGGGCGACGCTCGCCGGGGTCGTCGGCGTGCTGGTGCTGATGGCACTGGGCGAGGACACGCGGGTCCAGGTGGTCTTCACCGGCGGACTGACCCTCGCCCTGGCGGCGACCGGATACGCCGTGCAGCGCCGGGAGGTGGCCGGCAGCTGACCCGCCGTGAGACCGAGGACGGCCCCGTGCGGATGCACGGGGCCGTCTGCGTTCCGGTGAGGCAAGCCTTACGTGTTGACTGGAATAGATACTGCTAGCGTGCAGTTGCGCATAACTTGCAATAAGAAGTTGGCACGCCGAGGGGACCGGACACACGCATGGCCATCTACACGCTTCCCGAGCTTCCGTACGACTACGCGGCGCTGGAGCCGGTGATCAACCCGCAGATCATCGAGCTGCACCACGACAAGCACCACGCGGCCTACGTCGCGGGCGCCAACTCCACGCTGGAGCAGCTGGAGGAGGCGCGCGACAAGGAGAACTGGGCCGCGCTGAACGGCCTGGAGAAGAACCTCGCCTTCCACCTCTCCGGCCACATCCTGCACAGCATCTACTGGCACAACATGGCCAGCCCGAAGACGGGCGAGGGCGGCGGCGAGCCGACGGCGGCGGATGGCCTCGGCGAGCTGGCCGACGCGATCACCGAGTCTTTCGGCTCCTTCGCGAAGTTCAAGAAGCAGCTGACCTTCGCCTCCTCCGCCACCCAGGGCTCCGGTTGGGGCGTGCTCGCCTACGAGCCGGTCAGCGGGCGCCTGATCGTCGAGCAGATCTACGACCACCAGGGCAACGTGGGCGCCGCAAGCACCCCGATCCTGGTCTTCGACGCCTGGGAGCACGCCTTCTACCTCCAGTACAAGAACCAGAAGGTGGACTTCATCGAGGCGATGTGGAACGTCGTCAACTGGCAGGACGTGGCCCGCCGCTACGCCGACGCCAAGGCGCACACCCCGCTGCTGATCCCCGCCAAGGGCTGATCCCCGTCACGGGCTGATCACCACCCCGGCCCGTCCGCTTCGTGATCGTCTTCTCACCTTTCACCGGCGGACGTGTACAGCAGGAGACCCCCGCGATGACGTGAATCGCGGGGGTCTCCTGTGTCTGCGCGGGGCTGTGCGGGACTGCTACTCGAAGCTCGGGCCCTGGGTCCGGCTGCGCTTGATCTCGTAGAAGCCGGGGGTGGAGGCGACGAGCAGGGTGCCGTCCCACAGCCGGGCGGCGGCCTCACCCCGCGGGGTGGGCGTGACGACCGGACCGAAGAAGGCCACATCGGAGCCGTCGGCACCGGGCACGGAGATCACCGGGGTGCCGACCTCCTGGCCGACGCGGTCGATGCCGTTGTTGTGCGACTCGCGCAGCACCTCGTCGTACTCGTCGGAGTCGGCGTAGGCGAGCAGCTCCGCCGGGAGGCCGACCTCCTCCAGCGCGGCGGCGATGACCTCGCGGGTGTTGCCGAGGTCCTGGTTGTGAATGCGGGTGCCGAGCGCGGTGTAGAGCTTGCCCGTGACCTCGTCACCATGCTTCTGCTGGGCGGCGATCACGACGCGCACCGGAGCCCAGCCCTTGGGGCCGAGCAGTTCGCGGTAGCGCTCGGGCAGCTCGTCGAGCTTGTTCTCGTTCAGTACGGCAAGGCTCATCACGTGCCAGCGGACCTCGACGTCACGGACCTTCTCGACCTCCAGCATCCAGCGGGAGGTCATCCAGGCCCAGGGGCAGAGCGGGTCGAACCAGAAGTCGACCGGGGTCTTCTCTCGCACCTGGGTGTCGGGCATGGCTCTCCTCGAATCGCATAAGGGCATCACAGGTCGTGTTCACCCTCGCCAACCAGGCCGGAGGCGTGCGCATTCCCCCGTGGGAGGATTCGATCCGGTATAGCGAACACGCACGAAGGAGTGCACGTGCCCGGAGAGAATCTGTCCCGTGACGAGGCCCGCGAGCGGGCGGAGCTGTTGTCCGTCGACGGGTACGACGTGGTCCTCGACCTGAGGTCCGCCGTGGACGAGGCCGAACCGGCCGAGGGCCCGCGGACCTTCCGCTCGGTGACGACGATCCGCTTCCGGGCCGCCGCCCCCGGCTCCGCCACCTTCGCGGACCTGATCGCCCCCTCCGTCAACTCCGTCGTCCTCAACGGCCGCGAGCTGGACCCGGCCGCGGTCTTCGACGGGGCGCGGATCGCCCTGGAGGGACTGGCCTCCGAGAACGTCCTGGTGGTGGACGCCAACTGCGCGTACAGCCGTACGGGTGAGGGTCTGCACCGGTTCGTGGACCCGGAGGACGGCGAGGTCTACCTCTACACGCAGTACGAGCCCGCGGACGCCCGGCGGGTGTACGCGAACTTCGAGCAGCCCGACCTGAAGGCGCCCTACCGCTTCGAGGTGACCGCGCCCGAGGGCTGGCAGGTATGGAGCAACGGCGCGGAGGAGTCCCGGGAGGGCGGGGTCTGGCGGTTCGCCGAGACCGCGCCGATCTCGACGTACATCACCTGCGTGGTGGCCGGCCCGTACCACTACGTGACCGACACCTACCGGCGCGGGGACCTGGTGATCCCGCTGGGCGCGATGTGCCGCAAGGGGCTGGCCAAGCACTTCGACGCGGACGACGTCTTCCTGGTCACCAAGCAGGGCTTCGACTTCTTCCACGAGCACTTCGACTACCCGTACCCCTTCGGCAAGTACGACCAGGCGTTCGTGCCCGAGTACAACCTCGGCGCGATGGAGAACCCGGGGATGGTGACCTTCCGCGAGGAGTACATCTTCCGGGGGAAGGTGACACGGGCGGCGTACGAGCGGCGCTGCAACACGATCCTCCACGAGATGGCCCACATGTGGTTCGGCGACCTCGTCACCATGAAGTGGTGGGACGACCTGTGGCTGAAGGAGTCCTTCGCGGACTTCATGGGCTCCTTCTCGCAGGTGGAGGCGACCCGCTTCGACCAGGCGTGGGTGACCTTCGCGAACAGCCGTAAGGCCTGGGCCTACGGGGCCGACCAGCTGCCGTCCACGCACCCGATCACGGCCGACATCCGTGATCTGGAGGACGCCAAGCTGAACTTCGACGGGATCACCTACGCCAAGGGCGCGGCGGTGCTCAAGCAGCTCGTCGCGTACGTGGGCCGGGACGCCTTCCTGGAGGGGGCGCGGCGCTACTTCAAGGCCAACGCGTACGGGAACACGACGCTGGACGACCTGCTGTCGGTCCTCGGGGAGGTCTCCGGGCGGGACATGGCCGAGTGGTCGCGGGCCTGGCTGCAGACGGCCGGCG
Organism: Streptomyces sp. NPDC044571; assembly: GCF_040647115.1. Taxonomy (NCBI): domain Bacteria; kingdom Bacillati; phylum Actinomycetota; class Actinomycetes; order Kitasatosporales; family Streptomycetaceae; genus Streptomyces; species Streptomyces sp. NPDC044571. The sequence continues at coordinate 130,083 of NZ_JBEZBN010000008.1, read as the reverse complement.
TGAACGTGCTGACGCCGGTGGTGACGTACGACGCGGGCGGCCGGGTGACCGAGCTGGCGGTCGTCCAGGACGGCGAAGAGCTCCGCCCGCACCGGGTGGCGGTCGGCCTGTACCGGCGGGAGTCCGGCGCGCTGGTGCGCTACGCGCGGGCCGAGGCGGACGTGGCCGGCGTACGGACGGTCGTGGCGGAACTGGCCGGACAGGAGCGGCCCGACCTGGTGCTGGTCAACGACGAGGACCTCACCTACTGCAAGATCCGCTTCGACGAGGCCTCGCTGGAGACGCTGCGCGCGCACCTGGGCGAGCTCACGGACCCGCTGGCGCGGGCGCTGTGCTGGTCGGCGCTGTGGAACCTGACGCGGGACGGGCTGATGCCGGCGCGCGACTTCGTCTCCTTCCTGCTCGCCCACGCGGGCCGCGAGAGCGACGTGGGCGTGCTGCAGATGCTGCACTCGCAGGCGCTGACCGCGGTCACCCACTACGCGGCGCCCGGGTGGCGCGAGCAGGGCGGCAAGGCGCTGGCGGCGGGTGCGCTGCAGGAGCTGCGCAGGGCGGAGCCCGGCTCGGAGCACCAGCTGACCTGGGCCCGCTTCTTCGCGGCGGGCGCGACGACGGAGGGCGACTTCCAGCTGCTGCTGGGGCTGCTGGACGGTTCGGCGCGGATCGACGGCCTGGAGGTGGACCAGGAGCTGCGCTGGGACTTCCTGCTGCCGCTGGCCGCGCACGGCGCGGTCGACGAGTCGGTGCTGACGGCGGAACTGGCGCGGGACGACACGGCCTCGGGCAAGCGCCACCAGGTGCGGTGCCTGGCGGCGCGCCCCTCGGCGGCGGTCAAGGACCAGGCGTGGGCGGCGGTGGTCGAGTCGGACGCGCTGTCGAACGCGCTGGTGGAGGCGACGATCGCGGGGATGCAGCAGTCTTCGCAGCGGGCCCTGCTGGCACCGTACACGGAGCGCTACTTCGAGGTGATCGAGCGGATCTGGGCGGAGCGTTCGATCCAGATCGGCATGCACGTGGTGCGCGGGCTGTACCCGGCGCTGCAGGACGACCGGGCCACGCTGGAGGCCACGGACGCCTGGCTGGCGGCCCACGCCTCGGCCGCCCCGGCCCTGCGCCGCCTGGTGCTGGAGGCCCGCGACGACCTGGCCCGGGCCTTGCGCGCCCAGGCGTGCGACGCGGCGGCGGGCGCCTGACGGAGTCCTGGTGCCGCCCGCTTCCCGGCGGGGCCGCAGTGCGGCCCCGCCGGGAGCGACCGGGGGAGGCGAAAGGCAGAGGCGAACGGCGGTATCGGTCATCGAACGTCCGTACTTTAGCCCCAGCTTGTCCGGATTTGTCGACGGGATCGTAACAGGGGTTAGCGGGGCCGGGGCCAGCGGGAATCTCCGCAGCATGAACCACAACGCACCCCTCCCCCTCGCCCACCTCACCGCCAACCGCCCCCGGGTGATGACCCTGGCGCAGCTGCGCGAGCACGGCGTCACCGCTTCCGACGCCGCGGGGCGGCCCTGGCAGGAAATCCTGCCGGGGGTGTTCCTCCTCCACCCGGGCGCGGCCACCAGCGAGGAACGGCTGCACGCCGCCCTGCTGTACGCGGGCCGCCGCGGCGGCGAGGTCATGATCACCGGGCTGGCGGCCCTGGCCCTGTACCGCTTCGGCTCCGCGCCCGCCCTGCTCGGCCTCGCGCAGATCGACGTCCTGGTCCCGCACACCCGCCGGCTGCGCTCCGTCGGCAGCGTGCGCATCGTCCGGGCGCACACCCCTCCCCTGCCGCAGGAGGTGACCGGCCTGCCCGTGGCCCCGGTGGCGCGGGCGGTCGCCGACGCCGTCTCGCAGCTCTCCGACGCCGGGAGCGTACGCCGGCTGCTCAGCGAGGCGGTCCGCGGCGGGCACTGCGAACCGGCCGCGATCGTCCGGGAGTTGACGGTGGCCCGGCTGCTGAACCGGTCACATGTCGTGGACGCGGTCGAGTCCCTGCTCGCGGAGGGCCGGGCCATCGCCGAGGACCGCCTCTACCAGCTCGTACGGGGCTTCGAACTGCCCGAGCCGGTCTGGAACGTGGACCTGCGCGTGCCCGGCGGCCCGCACCTCGGCGGGGTCGACGCGTACTGGCCGGAGCAGGCGGTGGCCGTGGAGATCGACACCCGCGCCCCCCGGCAGGGCGAGGACGAGCAGTGGTCGGAGGCCGTGCGCAAGCGCGAGACCCTGGAGCGGCTCGGGGTGACCGTCATCCACATCACCCCGCGCAAGCTCCGCGACTGGCCCGAGCAGCAGGCCGCGGTCGTCCGGACCGCCCTGACGGCGTCCGGCGACCGCGAACCCGCCGCCTACCTGGTGGTGCTCCCCCGGTGAACCGGGAGCGCCGGGTTGGCCGGGGAGTACTCCGGCGCACTCCAGCGCAGCCGCCCGGGATGCAGTGCCTCCACCACCGATTCGACGGTGAAGCGGACACTGCGGGCCCCGTCCGCGGCGAACCCGGTCCGGGCCCGTCCGCTGAGCTGGAGCACCGACCCGCTCTCCCAGTCGGGGAACAGCAGCCCGGCCCGCGGATCCGCCGCCAGGTTCCCCAGCGTCAGGAACATGGCATTGCCGGGGTAGTCCGGCCAGGCCAGCTCGACCGGCGAGAGCACCTCCACGAAGCCCGGGAACCCGCCCCGGTGGCTGGCGTCGGCCCCGTCCTCGGCGGTGGTCGCGACGAAGAAGGTGTCGGCGAGGCGGACCGCCCGCTCCTGGCCGGGGGTGAGGGACCGCCCGCGCCGCACGACGCCGGGCCCTTCGTCGACGCGCTCCAGCGGCTGCCGCTTCTGGAGGTACTTCGGGCAGTTGGAGAAGACCTGCTCGGCCTCGACCGCGAAGCCGCCCCCGGTCACCTCCAGGGTTCCGTTGAGCCGCATCCGGCGCCGGGTGCGCGGGTCCAGGGCGATCGTCCCGACGCGGGTGCCGGCGGTGGCCAGCGCCTCGGCGAGCGGATCACCGACCGGCAGACCGCCGGCGACCGCGATCCGGTGCGGACCGGTGGCCCGTACGAATCCGGGCGCGCCGGTGAGCAGGGAGGCCCACAGGGCCCCCGCGGGGTCGGCGGCGCCGACGACCAGGTGCGGTTGCTGCTCCAGGAAGGCTGCGGCGACCTCGCGGATGCCGGTGCCGATCGAGCGGCCGACGTGCTCGGCGGCCGCGCGTACGCCGACCCGCTCCTGCACGGCCAGCGAGCCCTGGTTGTAGGGGCCGGGCATTAGAAGAATCCGCAGGTCGGAGCCCCCGCGGTGGGGGCGGGCGCGTTCTCGGCGCCGGCCGGTACGGAGATCTCCAGGCGGGTGCCGTCGGGGTCGTGGAAGAAGATGCCGCCGGAGGCCGCGCCCTCGCGGTGGGCCACGACGCCCTCGTAGGCGAAGTCGGTGCCCAGCTCGCGCAGGCGCGCCTCGTACTCCCGGACCTGCTCGATCGTGTCGGCGGCCAGCGCCAGGTGGTGCAGTCCGGCCGTGGCGGGGACGTACGCGCCGTCGGCCTGCTGCCACAGCGTGAGGACGAGCTCGCCGTCGTGGCCGAGGAAGGCGAAGCGGCGGCCGTCCTCCTTGCCCTCGCCGAGGAGGGCGAAGCCGAGGGCGTCGCGGTAGAAGGCGAGCGAGCGGTCCAGGTCGGTGACGTTGAGGCCCACGTGGCCGGTGCGGAGCGTGCTGATGGCGGTCGACATGACAGTCCCTTCCCCGGGGCCGAGCCCCGGGAATCCGAGATTTCTAACCTTCTAAATCGAGGTTAGAGGTTATACAGGGAGGCGTCAACCGCTCACGTACTCTTGAGGGGTTAGCGGCACGCAGGAGGCGGACATGACGACGGCGGACCCACGCCCCCTGACCGGGGAACCGGTCTCCCTCGACCTGCTGAACACCCGCTGGATGCGGGAGGGCGAGCTCACCGACCTGTTCGCCGGCGCGTTCGGCCTGAGCCGGGTCGAAGGACTCGCCGTCTGGCTGCGGAGCACCGGGCTGGACGACCGCTTCAGGGCCGACGCCGCGACCCTGGTCCACCTCATGACCGCCCGCGAGGCACTGGCCCGGGCGGTCGCCGACCCGGCCGACGAGAGCGCGCGGGCACTGGTCGACGCCGTACTGGAGCACGGCCGCATCCGGGCCACGCTGACCGCCGAAGGGCCGGGCGAGCGGGCCGAGTTCGACGATCCGTCCTGGGGGCCGGCCTGGACGGCCGCCCGCGACTACCTGGAACTGCTGCGCACCTCGCCCGAGCGGATCCGCGCGTGCGCATCCGAGACCTGCGTGCTGCACTTCCACGACACCTCGCGCAACGGCACGCGGCGCTGGTGCTCGATGGCCGTCTGCGGGAACCGGGCCAAGGCGTCACGCCACTACGCGCGCACGCGCGAGCGCTGAGAAGCCAAAAGTTGTCACACCCCGCCCTCGACTGAACGCGGTCCCACCCTCGTCACGCAGTCGGGAAGTCTACAAATCCACTCTTCAACCCCTGGGATTCGTAGGGGTATGCCCTGGTACGGCGCCGATGGCGGCTCCTCCGAGCTGGCGAGAGTCCGCCATGGCAGGTCTCGGTCAATGACAAGGCTCCCCAAACAGCTGTCACGTACGCAAAGCTGACCGGTCATCCGGCACCGAAATCCGGACCGTATCTTTCACTTATCCAGGGATGCTGATGACCCTCGAATCCCCCAGCTCCATATCCGGGGCCAGACGCGTCGCACGCGTCGCGGCCGCGGCCGGCCTGGTCGCCGCCCTCGCGACCGCGGGCGCCGTGCCCGTGTTCGCGGCGACCGGCACCGGCGCGGGCACCCCGGGCACCGGCCCGGCGGTCAAGTCCGCCGACCAGAAGCTCGGTTCGGCCGATGCCGAGCTGCTGCAGGAGGCCAAGGCCAAGGGTGACGCGACCGTCACCGTCATGATGGCCACGGCCCCCGGCCAGACCAAGCAGGTCGCCGACCAGCTCGGCTCGGTCCAGGGCGCTTCCGTAGGCCAGACGAACGACAAGCTCGGCTACGTGCGCGCCACCCTGCCCACCGGCAAGGCTGACGCCGCCCTCAAGGCCGCGGCCAAGCTGTCGTCCGTGCACGGCATCGACCTGAAGCACGAGATCCAGCTGCCGGACCCGCGCCCCGACGCGGGCAAGGAGTCGGGCTCGGTCCTGAAGACGGCCTCCGAGACGTACCCCGGGCCGGACAAGAACACCCCGGCGAAGAACCCGTACAACCCGTCCTTCGAGACCGGTGCGGTGGACTTCGTCGCCAAGAACCCGCAGGCCGACGGCCGCGGGGTCACCATCGGCATCCTGGACTCCGGCGTCGACCTCGGTCACCCCGCGCTCCAGAAGACCACCACCGGCGAGCGCAAGATCGTCGACTGGGTCACCGCGACCGACCCGATCCTGGACAACGACGCCACCTGGCGCGCCCAGATCACCCCGGTCACCGCCGGCGGCGGCTCCTTCACCGCGGGCGGCCAGAGCTGGAAGGCTCCGGAGGGCTCGTTCCAGTGGAGCCGCTTCACCGAGTCGATCACCGCCAACGGTGACATGAAGGGCGACGTCAACCGGGACGGCGACACCACCGACCGGTTCGGCATGCTCTACGACCCGGCCGCCGGCACCGTCCGCGTCGACACCGACCAGGACGGCGACTTCACGAACAACGAGCCGATGAAGCCGTACAAGGACGGCTACCAGATCGGTTACTTCGGCACGGACAACCCGGCGACCGACGTCGCCGAGCGCATCCCGTTCGTGATCCAGATCCGCAAGGACGTCCCGATGGACCCGCTGGGTGGTGACTGGGTCGGCAAGAAGGCCGACTTCGTCAACATCGGCATCATCGAGTCCGAGCACGGCACGCACGTCGCGGGCATCACCGCCGCCAACAGCCTCTTCGGCGGCAAGATGAACGGCGAGGCGCCCGGAGCGAAGATCGTCTCCTCGCGCGCCTGCTCCTGGGCGGGCGGCTGCACCAACATCGCGCTGACCGAGGGCATGATCGACCTCGTCGTGAACCGCGGCGTGGACATCGTCAACATGTCCATCGGCGGCCTGCCAGCGCTGAACGACGGCAACAACGCGCGCTCCGAGCTCTACAAGAACCTCATCGACACCTACGGTGTCCAGCTCGTCATCTCGGCGGGCAACGAGGGCCCCGGTGTCAACACCATCGGCGACCCCGGTCTCGCGGACAAGGTCATCTCCGTGGGCGCCGCGGTCTCCAAGGAGACCTGGGCCGCCAACTACGGCTCCGGCGTGGCCAAGAAGTACAACATGTTCCCGTTCTCCTCGCGCGGTCCGCGTGAGGACGGCGGCTTCACGCCGACCATCACCGCCCCCGGCGCGGCCATCAACACCACCCAGACCTGGCTGCCCGGCGGCCCGGTCAAGGAGGCCGGCTACGACCTCCCGGCCGGCTACTCCATGCTGCAGGGCACCTCGATGTCCTCGCCGCAGGCGGCGGGCGCCGGCGCCCTGCTGATCTCGGCCGCCAAGCAGCAGAAGATCGCGCTGACCCCGGCGAGCCTGCGCGTGGCGCTCACCAGCACCGCGAAGAAGATCGACGACGTCCCGGCGCACGCCCAGGGCGCGGGCCTGATCGACATCAACGCCGCGTGGGAGTCCATCCAGCGCGGTGCCAAGGCCAACGAGTTCACCGTCAAGGCGCCGGTCGACACCGCGATCGACCAGTTCCTGAAGACCCCGGGCTTCGGCACCGGCCTCTACGACCGCGAGGGCGGCCTGAAGGTCGGCCAGAAGAAGGTCTACGACGTCGTCGTGACCCGCACCACGGGCGTCAAGTACGGCACCCGGCACAACCTGAGCTGGCGCAACAACGACGGCACCTTCAAGGTCGTCGGCGGCTACGACTACGTCACCCTGCCGCTGAACAAGCCCGTCACCATCAAGGTCGAGGCCAACGTCAAGTCGGCCGGCGTCCACAGCGGCATCCTCCAGCTCGACGACGAGACCACCGAGGGCATCGACAAGCAGATCCTCGCCACGGTCGTCGCCTCCACCCCGCTGGCCAAGCCGTCGTTCACGCTGTCGGACACCTCCTCCGTGCAGCGCAACAGCCACAAGTCGTACTTCGTCACCGTGCCGCAGGGCGCGAAGTCTCTTGAGGTCGCCCTCGGCGGTCTCGCGGCGGGCAGCCAGACGCGCTTCATCTCGATCCACCCGTACGGTGTGGGCGTCGAGGACAGCGCCACGACCCAGTGCTACCCGAACTACGACAACCCGGCCAACAAGTGCCGCCCCGACCTGCGCTCGTACGAGAACCCGCAGCCGGGCGTCTGGGAGATCGAGGTCGAGTCGCGCCGCACCTCCCCGCTGCTCGACAACCCGTTCAAGCTGGACGTCAGCGTCCTCGGCGCGGCCTTCGACCCGGCGGTCAAGGTCCTGCCCGAGGTGAAGCAGGGCACCCCGGCCCCGGTCCAGTGGACCGTCAAGAACGAGGCCGCGGCCATCACCGACGGCAAGCTCCAGGGCGGCCCGCTCGGTTCCGCGAAGGTCGCCAAGCCGACCATCGGCAACGGCGAGCAGCAGACCACCACCGTCACCATCGGTGAGGGCGTCTCCCGCCTGGACGTCGCCATCGGCAAGGTCTCCGACACGGGTGCCGACCTCGACCTCGACGTCTTCAAGGACGGCGTGAAGGTCGGCTCCTCCGCGGACGGCGACTCCGAGGAGGCCGTGAGCCTGCTCAACCCGGCGGCCGGCACCTACACCTTCGTGGTCACCGGCTACGCGGTCCCGTCCGGCTCCACCACGTACGACTACCGCGACGTGTACTTCTCCTCCGCCCTGGGCTCCGTCCAGGTGGACGGGGCCGCCGCGGTGAACCTCGCCAACGGCGCCTCGGCGAACGTCTCGGCGAACGTCGTGGTGAACAGCGCGGCGCCCGAGGGCCGCCAGTTCTTCGGCCAGGTCAGCCTGCTCAACGCCCGCGGCACGGCCGCCGGCACCGGCAGCGTCCAGATCGAGAAGGTCCTCCCGTAGTTCCACCGGTTCCAGACCGGAGGGGCGGTGCCGACCCGGCACCGCCCCTCCGGGCTTCTCCGACCCGGCGGCGGGCGGCCGGCGAGCCCGGCTACCTGACGGTAACCGGATTCACATTCAGGACACTGTCCGTTCCTCGGACAATGGATTGGACAAGCCTCGTGGGGTCGAACGCATGATGGCTTCACGCGCGCCCGCGTCGTACGGAGCAGAAGGAGTCACCGTGAGGGTCGGAATCGTCGGAGCCACCGGTCAGGTCGGCGGAGTCATGCGCGGCATCCTCGCCGAGCGCAAGTTCCCGGTGGACGAGCTGCGGCTGTTCGCCTCGGCCCGTTCCGCGGGCTCCACCCTGGAGTGGGAGGGCCGGGAGATCACCATCGAGGACGCCTCGACGGCCGACTACACCGGCCTGGACATCGTGCTCTTCTCCGCTGGTGGCGCGACGTCCAAGGCCCTCGCCGAGAAGGTCGCCTCCCAGGGTGCGGTCGTGATCGACAACTCCTCCGCGTGGCGCCGCGACCCCGACGTGCCGCTCGTCGTCTCCGAGGTCAACCCGCACGCGATCAAGAACCGCCCCAAGGGCATCATCGCGAACCCGAACTGCACGACCATGGCCGCGATGCCCGTGCTCCGCCCCCTGCACGACGAGGCCGGCCTGACCGCGCTGGTCGCCACCACCTACCAGGCCGTGTCCGGCTCCGGCCTGGCCGGTGTCGCCGAGCTCGACGGCCAGGTCAAGGCCGTCGCCGGCGAGGCGACCGCGCTCGTCCACGACGGCGAGGCCGTCGCGTACCCCGAGCCGGGCGTGTACAAGCGTCCGATCGCCTTCAACGTGCTGCCGCTGGCCGGCTCGATCGTGGACGACGGCTCGTTCGAGACCGACGAGGAGCAGAAGCTCCGCAACGAGTCCCGCAAGATCCTGGAGATCCCCGACCTCAAGGTCTCCGGCACCTGCGTGCGCGTGCCGGTCTTCTCGGGCCACTCGCTCCAGGTCAACGCCCGCTTCGCCCGGCCGCTGAGCGTGGAGCGCGCGTACGAGCTGCTCAAGGACGCCCCCGGCGTCGAGCTCTCGGAGATCCCGACCCCCCTCCAGGCGGCGGGCAAGGACGCCTCGTACGTGGGCCGCATCCGCGTCGACGAGACGGCCGAGAACGGCCTCGCGCTGTTCCTGTCGAACGACAACCTCCGCAAGGGCGCCGCCCTGAACGCGGTCCAGATCGCCGAGCTGGTGGCCGAGGAGCTCCGCGGCTGATCCCGCATACACGACGGAGGGGCGGCACCATGACGGTGCCGCCCCTCGCCGCGTCGAGAGCGACTCCGCTGCCCCGGTGCCACGGCGCTGCCGCTGTCGTGCCCGCCCCGGCTTTACTCCGGCGCGCAGATCCCGCCCGCATGGAAGGATGGCCCGGCAACGTCACCATCGAAGGAGATGACCGCGTGCCAGGCACGAACCTCACCCGTGAAGAGGCTCAGCAGCGGGCGAAGCTGCTCACCGTCGACTCGTACGAGATCGAGCTAGACCTCCGCGGTGCGCAGGAGGGCGGCACGTACCCCTCCGTGACCACCGTGCGCTTCCAGTCCGCCGAGGCGGGCGCGGAGACCTTCATCGACCTGGTCGCCCCGGCCGTGCACGAGGTCGTCCTCAACGGCAAGGCGCTGGACGCGGCCGCCGTCTTCCGGGACTCGCGGATCGCGCTGTCCGGTCTGGCGGCCGGGCCCAACGAGCTGCGGGTCGTCGCGGACTGCGCGTACACCAACACGGGCGAGGGCCTGCACCGCTTCGTCGACCCGGTGGACCAGCAGGCGTACCTCTACACCCAGTTCGAGGTGCCGGACGCGCGGCGGGTCTTCGCCAGCTTCGAGCAGCCCGACCTGAAGGCGACGTTCCAGTTCACCGTGACGGCCCCGGAGGGCTGGACGGTCATCTCGAACTCCCCGACCCCCGAGCCCGCGGACGTCAAGGACAACGTCTGGCGCTTCGAGCCGACCCCGCGCATCTCCACGTACATCACCGCGCTGATCGTCGGCCCGTACCACGCGGTGCACAGCTCGTACGAGGGTCCGAACGGGCAGTCCGTCCCGCTCGGCATCTACTGCCGTCCCTCGCTGGCCGAGTTCCTCGACGCGGACGCGATCTTCGCGGTGACCCGGCAGGGCTTCGACTGGTTCCAGGAGAAGTTCGCCTACGACTACCCGTTCGCCAAGTACGACCAGCTCTTCGTCCCCGAGTTCAACGCGGGTGCGATGGAGAACGCGGGCGCGGTCACCATCCGCGACCAGTACGTCTTCCGCTCGAAGGTGACGGACGCCGCGTACGAGGGCCGCGCCGAGACCATCCTGCACGAGCTCGCGCACATGTGGTTCGGCGACCTGGTCACCATGGAGTGGTGGAACGACCTGTGGCTGAACGAGTCGTTCGCGACGTACACCTCGATCGCCTGCCAGGCGTACGCCGAGGGCACGAAGTGGCCGCAGGCGTGGACCACGTTCGCCAACTCGATGAAAACCTGGGCGTACCGGCAGGACCAGCTGCCGTCCACGCACCCGATCATGGCGGACATCCGTGACCTGGACGACGTCCTGGTCAACTTCGACGGCATCACGTACGCCAAGGGCGCCTCGGTGCTCAAGCAGCTCGTCGCCTACGTCGGCACGGACGCCTTCTTCAAGGGCGTGCAGGCGTACTTCAAGGCGCACGCCTTCGGCAACACGCGCCTGTCGGACCTGCTGGGCGCCCTGGAGGAGACCTCGGGCCGCGACCTGGCCGCCTGGTCCAAGGCGTGGCTGGAGACGGCCGGCATCAACGTCCTGCGCCCGCAGATCGAGACGGACGCGAACGGCTCGATCACGGCCTTCGCCGTGCGCCAGGAGGCCCCGGCGCTGCCCGCCGGCGCCAAGGGCGAGCCCACGCTGCGCCCGCACCGGATCGCGATCGGCCTGTACGACCTGCGCGACGGCAAGCTGGTGCGCACCGACCGGTTCGAGCTGGACATCGACGGTGAGCTCACGGCGGTGCCGGAGCTGGTCGGCCGCGCCCGGCCGGCCGTCGTCCTGCTGAACGACGACGACCTGTCGTACGCCAAGGTCCGCCTCGACGAGCAGTCCCTGGCCGCGGTCACCGCGCACCTCGGCGACTTCACCGAGTCGCTGCCGCGGGCCCTGTGCTGGGCCTCGGCGTGGGACATGACCCGCGACGGCGAGCTGGCCACCCGCGACTACCTCTCCCTCGTCCTGTCGGGCATCGGCAAGGAGTCGGACATCGGCGTGGTCCAGTCGCTCCAGCGGCAGGTCAAGCTGGCCATCGACCTGTACGCCGACCCGGCCTGGCGCGAGCAGGGCCTGGCCATCTGGACCGAGGCGACGCTGGAGCACCTGCGCGGCGCCGAGCCGGGCAGCGACCACCAGCTGGCGTGGGCCCGGGCCTTCGCGGCCACGGCCCGCACCGAGGGGCAGCTGACCTACCTGTCCGCGCTGCTGGACGGCGCGGCGGAGATCGAGGGCCTGGTCGTCGACACCGAGCTTCGGTGGGCGTTCCTGGAGCGCCTCGCCGCGACGGGTGTGGCGGACGAGCCCGCCATCGCGGCGGAGCTGGAGCGCGACCGTACGGCGGCGGGCGAGCGCCACGCGGCCACGGCGCGGGCCGCGCGTCCGACGGCCGAGGCCAAGGCGGCGGCGTGGGCGTCGGTGGTGGAGTCCGCGGACCTGCCCAACGCGGTCCAGGAGGCGGTGATCGGCGGCTTCGTGCAGACCGACCAGCGCGAGCTGCTGGCCCCGTACACCGAGAAGTACTTCGCGGTGGTCAAGGAGATCTGGGCGACCCGCAGCCACGAGATCGCCCAGCAGATCGCGGTGGGCCTCTACCCGTCCCTGCAGGTCTCGCAGGAGACCCTGGACGCGACCGACACCTGGCTGGCCTCGGCCGAGCCGAACGCGGCCCTGCGCCGCCTGGTCTCGGAGTCCCGTGCGGGTGTGGAACGCGCCCTGAAGGCCCAGGCGGCGGACGCGGCCGCCGCGTCCTGACGACACGGGCCGCCGTACGGGGGACGCCCCCGGTGCACACCGCACCGAGGGCGTCCCCCGTTGCGCCCCCGAACACGTCGGATCAGGCCAGGCCGGCCCGGGCCGCCGACACCGTGCGCAGGGCGGCGACCACATGGGCCAGGGCGGGGGCGTTCTCCGAGCCGCGGCGCAGCGCCGCGACCACGTGCCGGGTCGGCCGGTCCCGGGACAGGACCCGGACCGCCACGCCCGAGGCCCGGCTCGACACCATCCTCGGCACCAGCGCCACCCCCATCCCCGCCTCCACCATCGCGAGGATCGCGGTCCAACCCGAGGCGGCGTGGGCCTGTTCGGGTACGAATCCCGCCGCCTCGCAGGCCGTCCGCGCGATCTCCTGCCACGGTCCGCTGCCGCCGTAGATCCACGGGGCCTCGGAGAGGTCCGCCAGCCGCAACTCCGGTGCTTCGACCAGCGGGTGGTCGGGGGGCAGGGCCACGTCGAGGGGGTCCTCCAGCAGCACCATGCGGGTGAAGCGCGGGTCCCGGGCCGTCGGGGCGTGCGCCGCCAGGGACAGCGCCAGGTCGACGGCCCCGGCGGAGAGCAGCTCGTACGATTCCGCGGCCTCGGTCTCCCGTACGCGCACCGCCACCCCCGGGCGGGTCCGGCGCAGCTCCGCCACCGCCGGGACGACCAGCGCGGGCACGGCGGTGGAGAAGGTCCCGATCCGGACCTCCCCGGCGTCCCCGGCCAGGTACCCGGCCAGCTCCGCGTCGGCCCGTTCCAGCTGCGCGAACACCGCTTCGGCGTGCCGCAGGACGAGGTGGGCGGCATCCGTGAGGCGGACCCGGCGCCCCTGCGCCTCCAGCAGCGGCACCCCCACCTGGCGGGCGAGGTTGGTGAGCTGCTGTGAAACGGCCGAGGGCGTCATGTGCAGCGCCTCGGCCGTCGCGGTCACGGTCCCTTGTTCGGCCAGGGTCCGCAGGATCCGCAGCTTCTTGATGTCCCACTCGGTCATGGGAGCGAACCTACCGCCGGCGGCGCGAGGCGCTCCCGAGGCCCACACCGCCCAGGATCAGCGCCATGCAGAGCAGCTGCGCCGGACCGGTCGGCTCGTCCAGCAGCAGGTAGCCGAGCCCCGCGACACACACCGGCTGGAGGTAGTAGACGACGCCCGCCCGGGCGGCCCCGATGATCGAGATGGCTTTGTTCCAGGCGAAGAAGGCGACCGCCGAGGAGAAGACGCCCACGTACAGCAGCGGTCCGACCGTCCCGGTGGTGGGCTCGAAGCCGCCCTGGACCGAGAGGGAGACGGCGTAGGCGGGCGCCAGCATCAGCGCGCCGAGGGCGAAGGTGGTGATCAGGAAGGCGAGTCCGCCCAGTGCGGCGGGCTTGCGCCGCAGCAGGGCGCTGTACGTGGCGAACGACAGGGCGGCGGCGAACATCCACAGGTCGCCGGCGCCGAAGTCGAAGCCGAGGGAGCCGTCCCCCACCAGCAGCAGCACCCCCAGCGCGGCGATCAGCAGTCCGACGGTGCGCCGCGGGCCCAGCCGCTCGCCGCCGAGGCGGGCGTACAGCGCCATCACGACCGGCGAGGCAGCCATGATCATGCCCATGTTGGAGGCGGAGGTGGTCAGTCCGGCCTGGTGCACCAGCGTGTTGTAGAGGGCCACCCCGAAGAACGAGGCGAGGGCGATGTAGCCGAGGTGGCGCCGGATCAGCTCCCGCTGGAGCCAGGCCTGCCGGGCCGCGAAGGGGGTGACGGCGAGGCCGGCGATGATCCAGCGCCAGAAGACGGCCTGGACGGGCGGGACGGTGTCGGCCATCCCCCGGGTGGCGACGAAACTTCCGGACCAGACGACCGTGGCGATCAGGGCGAGGAGGACGCCGAGTCCCGCGGCCCCCTTCCGGGCGGCATGACCGGCTCCGGCGGTGCTGTGCGGGACGGTGCGGACGCGGTCCTGGACGGCCACGGTGTGTCTCTCCTCTGCTCGGGCGGGTCGAAGTGGACCTACCGTCGCACCCTTTCATCGGTCAGGTCCATCGAAATGTTCCGATCGATCTTTTCAGAAGAACTGAAAGAACGTGCGGCGAACAGCTGCCCGGCGACGGTGGCGCCGAAGGCGATCGCCATGCCCAGGAGCTGTACGGGAGAGAGCACCTGCCCCAGGGCCGCCCAGCCGATGACCGCGGCGGTGAGCGGCGAGAGCGGGCCGAGCAGGGTGACCGAGGTGGCGGTGAGCCGGCCGATGCCGCGAAACCAGAGCCAGTACGCGATCCCGGTGTTGATCAGCATCATGTACCCGTAGCCGAGGAAGGCCTTGCCGTCGAGCGCGGGCGGCGCCCCTTCGACGAGGGCGGCGACCGGGATGATGACCAGGCCGCCCGCGGTGAGCTGCCAGCCGGTCAGGGCCAGCGGGCCGACGCCCTCCGGACGGCCCCAGCGCTTGGTCATGACGGTGCCCGCGGCCATGGAGGCGGAGGAGACGACACCGGCGAGTATGCCGACCGCGTCCAGCCGCGCCTCGGCGGTGAGCACGACCATGCTCACGCCCAAGGCCCCCGCGACGGCGGCAAGTACGGTACGCAGCCGTGCGCGCTCACCCAGCACCAGGGCGGCGAGCCCGACGACGAACAGCGGACCGGCCGAGCCCAGCACGGCCGCGACACCTCCGGGCAGCCGGTAGGCGGAGAGGAACAGCAGCGGGAAGAAGGCGCCGATGTTGAGCGTGCCGAGGACCGCGGACTTCCACCACCACTGCCCCCGGGGCAGCGTGCGGGACAGGGCGGTGAGCAGCAGTCCGGCGGGTAGGGCCCGCATCACACCGGTGAACAGGGGCCTGTCGGGCGGCAGCAGTTCGGTGGCCACGGCGTAGGTCGAGCCCCAGGAGACGGGGGCGAGGGCGGTCAGGGCGACGGTGGCGAGGCGCTTCATGACGGGTGACTCCTCGGGCAGGTGTGGGCGCGGAAGGGAAGAGCGGGGCCTGGCTCCCGGATCGGGCCGGGCCTCAGGCGGTGGTGGGGGCGGCCGCATCCCGCGGCTGGGCGCCCGCGACCGCCACGGGCGGCTCGGCGCGCACGGCTTCGGCCGGCAGGTGCCGCTCCAGCCGGACCAGCGCCAGGGCGGCGCCGGTCGCAGTGAGGGTGAGCAGGGCCCAGGGCAGGCGGCCGTCGACGGAGAGCAGGGCGGTGAAGAGGGAGGGGGCGAGGGCGGTGGCCAGCGAGTAGGACAGCTGGTAGGTGGCGAGGTAGCGGCCGCGGACGGCTTCGGGGGCGGCCGAGACCGACAGGGCGCCGCCCGAGGGGCTGTGCACCAGCTCGCCGAGCGTGTAGAGGACCACGACGGCCAGCAGGGCGACGAGGGTGGCGCCCTGCCCGGGGCGCACCGTGCCCAGCACGATCTGCCCCACGAAGGCGGCGGCGAAGAGCAGCGACCCGAGGGCGGCCGAGCGGGTGCGGCGGGCGCCGGAGCGGCGGACCCGGCCCGCGACGAGGACGCCGATCCCGGCGCATAGGACGGTATTGAGGGTGAACGCCGCTCCGGTGAGGGAGTCGGGGCCGTGCAGCCAGGTGGTGATGTAGAGCGGGAAGAGCACGGACAGGGCCGCGTAGCCCAGCGCGGCCAGGAAGTTGGCGGCGGTCAGCCCGAGGAAGGGACGGTCGCGCAGCACCATCCGGTAGCCGGCGGGCGGCCGCTTGGCGGAGGTGGACCGGGCACCGCGCACCGGCCGGACCCGGCTGACGAGCAGTCCGGCGAGCGCGAAGGCCAGCGCGTTGCCGTAGGCGGTGTGGCCGAAGGCGCCGGTCCCCCACAGGGCCAGCACCCCGGAGACGATCATGGCGCCCGCGCCCATGCCGGCGTTCTGCAGGGCCCGCAGGGAGGCCTGGAGCCGGTCCTGGGCTCCGCCGTGCGCCACCTCTCCGATCAGGGACTGCTGGGCGACGGGGAACGAGCGGTCGGCGAGGGCGGTGACGAGCGCGACGGCGGCGAAGGCGGGCAGGGAGTCGGCGAAGGGGTAGAGCGCGAAGCCGAGCGTGCGCATCGCGTACAGCGCCAGGGTGACCCGCCGGGCGCCGAAGCGGTCCACGGCCGAGCCGGCCATCGGCATGAACGCCAGGCCGGCCAGGCCGGTCACCGTGAGCACCAGGCCGACGGCGGCGAAGGAGAGGCCGGTGACGTGGTGGAAGAAGACCAGGGAGAAGGGGACGTACATGCCGATCCCCACCGCGCTGACGCCCGCCGCGACGAGCAGGGGCCGCTCCCCCGGGACCCGTACCTCTGTGGACGCCGCCATCGTTTCCTCCCCCAATAGGTTGCTTGATGGAAAGTAGCTTACTCCTAAGCTACTTTTCGTCAAGCAACTTTCTTGCGAACGATCGGGAGGAGGCCGGATACTGCGCCCATGACCGAGCCCAACAAGGACGCAGTCGACGCGATCATCGACCAGTGGCACCTGGTGCGACCGGACCTGGAAACCACTCCCATGGCCGTCTTCGGCCGCATCTACCGGATCGCCCGGGCCATGGGAGACGAAATGGAACGGGCCTACGCCCGCTTCGGGATCTCGCGCGGCGAGTTCGACGTGGTCGCCACGCTGCGCCGCTCGGGCGCTCCGTACACGCTCTCGCCGCGCCAGCTCTCGGCCACGCTCATGCTCACGACGGGCGGAATGACCGGGCGCCTGGACAAGCTGGAGAAGGCCGGCCTGCTTTCGCGCAAGCCGGACCCGCACGACCGGCGCGGCCTACAGGTGACGATCACCGACCGCGGGCTCGCGCTCATCGACGAGGCGGTCGCCGCCGGCCTGGAAGTGCAGCGCGCCGCGCTCTCCGGGCTCGCGGACGAGGAGGTCGCCGTCCTGACCGGCCTGCTCCGTAAGCTGCTGGCCGGGGTCTAGACAGCACGACGGGGCGCCGGGGGTCCGCACCGGATGCGAACGCATCGGCGTGCGGACCCCCGGCGCCCCGGAAGTCTCAGTGGCTGCTCGACCCGCTGGGTCAGCCCTGGTTCTGCTGCTTGCGCGACTTGTCGCCCACCATCACCAGACCCGCGATCACCACGAACAGCAGGATCGGCAGACCCACGTACAGACCGAGGGTCTGGGCGATGCTCAGGCCCGGGCCCGGGTCGTCGCCGTCGTCGCGGGTCAGCGCGAGCGCGGGAGACGTCATCAGCAGCATCATCAGCGTCGATCCGGCCGTGACGGCGCCGGCGCGCAGAGCGTTCTTCTTGTCCACGGTGCAAACGTAGCGAACACCTAAACGGCCCGCGCGCCCGGGGGTGCCGTACGGGCGCACGCACCCTCCCGCACGGCGCTCAGCAGGGCGTTCGCCCGGCGCGACGCGACGAGCGCCTCCAGGGTCAGCGGCCGGCCCTCCGCGTCGGCCAACGGCAGCCGCCAGTTGGGGTACTGGTCCCAGGTCCCCGGCAGGTTCTGCGGCCGCCGGTCCCCCACGGCATCCGGCAGCCAGACACCGACCAGCCGCGCGGGGGTGCGCAGCAGGAACGCGTACAGCGCCCGCACGGCCGCCTCCTCGCCCTTGGTGTCCAGGCCGAGGTCCTCCAGTACGTCCAGCCACTGGGCGGTGTCGGCGGCGTCCTGCGCCCGTTCCTGCTCCAGCGGGCGGGTCAGCAGACCGAGCCGGTCGCGCAGTTCCACGTGCGCACCCGCCAGCTTGGCCGCCGTGGGCGGCAGGTCGTGGGTGGTGGCGGTGGCCAGGCAGTCGGCCCGCCAGTCCGCCGGGGCCAGCGGCTGCCCGTCGCCGGCCCAGTCGCGCTCGAACCACAGCACGGAGGTGCCGAGCACCCCGCGGCGGGCGAGCGCCCGTCGGACCCGCGGCTCCACCGTCCCGAGGTCCTCGCCGATCACGAGTGCTCCGGCGCGGTGGGCCTCCAGGACCAGCACCGCCAGCATCGCCTCGCCGTCGTACGCCACGTACGTGCCGTCGGCGGGCGGGGCGCCCTCCGGGATCCACCACAGCCGGAACAGGCCCATGACGTGGTCGATCCGCAGCGCGCCCGTGGCCCGCAGCACCCCGCGCAGCAGTGCCCGCAGCGGCGCGTACCCGGAGGCGGCCAGCGCATCGGGCCGCAGCGGCGGCAGCCCCCAGTCCTGGCCGCGCGCGTTGAAGGCGTCGGGCGGGGCGCCGACCGTCGAGCCGGTGGCGTGGACACCGGGGGCGGTCTGGACGTCGGAGCCCGCCGGGTGCACCCCGACGGCCAGGTCGTGGACGATGCCCACCGCCATCCCGGCTTCCCTGGCGGCCCGCTGGGCGGCGGCGAGCTGGGTGTCCGTCAGCCAGACCAGCCAGCGGTGGAAGTCGGCCCGCGCCGGGTCATCCCCGGTGGCGGCGGCGCACCAGGCGGCGTGCCGGTCCAGCGGCTCGCCCTGCTCGGCACAGAACTCCCGGTAGGCCGCCTCCCGTTCGGGGGTGCGCGGGACGGCGTACAGCAGCTCCAGGGCCGTGCGCTTGAGGGCCCAGACGGCGTCCCGGTCGATCAGCGCCCCCTTCTCCAGGACCCCGCGGCGCAGCTCCCCGCCCCGGGCGGCCAGTCGGGCCAGGGCCTCCTGGTCGGGGCAGGCGGCGTGTTCGGGGAGGTCCTCGACCCGCAGGTGCACGGGGTCGGGGAAGCGCCGGGAGGACGGCCGGTACGGGGAGGGGTCGGTCGGGGCCCCCGGCACGGCCGCGTGCAGCGGGTTGACCTGGATGAAGGCGGCCCCGTGAGCGCGCCCGGCCCAGCGGGCCAGCTCGGCCAGGTCACCGAGGTCGCCCATGCCCCAGGACCGCTCGGACAGCAGCGAGTACAGCTGGACGAGCAGCCCGTGGCCCCGGCCGGGTGCGGCCGGGGCCCGCTCGGGGGCCACGATCAGGGTGGCGGCTCCGGAGCGGCCGTCCGGGGTCTCGGCGTGGAGCCGGTGCACGCCGAGCGGAGGCACCCCGCCCGGCTCGGCGCCCGCGGCCCCGTCCCCCTCCAGCTCCAGCCGGGTCCGGGTCCCCGGGGGCAGGGCGGCCAGCGCCGCGGGCGGCTCCGAGCCGGCCCACCACACCAGCACGGGCGGCAGCAGGCGCCGCGCCCGGGCCCGCTCCGCCTCGGCCAGGGCCTCGCGCACGGACTCCGGGGTGGCGGCGTCCACCCCCAGCTGCCCGAGCACCGCGGCGACGGTGGCATCCGGAACCCGGAGGGTGACGTCCTCGGAGGGCTGGTAGGAGGTGGCGACGCCGTGGAGTGCCGCGAGCCGGGCGAGGTCGTCCATGTGAGTCCCTGAGGTCGGTCGCCTGCGGCGATGTCCGGTCTTATGCCGCGACGGTCGCGGCGGCGAGGGTCGGCTCGCTCGTCAGCGGGGCCTCGTCCGTGAGCGGGGGCTCGCTGGTCAGCGGTGTGTACGCGGAGCCGGCGAGCGGGGGCTCGCTGGTGAGGAGTTCGCTGGTGAGGGCGGTTTCGGCGGGCCCGGCCTGCGCGGGCAGGTGGGCGAGCGGCGGACGTTTGATCGGGTGGGTGGCGATGGTCTGCAGGGTGCGGGCTGCGGCGTCCATGGTGTGCACTCTCTTTCTTCCGTCGGGACTATGAGTGTGTGTCAGACCCTTGGAACGACGCCGGGGAATTACGCATGTATGTCAGACCCGCGGGACAACGCCGGGAACATCGCAGCCATACCCAGTCGGCAGCCTCGCATTCCTGGCGTATCCCGGTCAGAACACCCGCCCGCAATTGACACCCCGGCCGCACGGGTGGTGGGCTCTGGCTGATTCGTACGACCGGGGGAACGACTCGGGACGGGGAGGCTCCGTGCAGCTCAGGGGCAGCAGGCGGACGACGGCCGCGGCCATCGCGGTCATCGGGACGCTGCTCGGCGGCGCGGCGGCCGCGGGGCCGCCGGCGGCGTTCGCGGTGCCGACGGCGCCGGTCGTACCGGTTCCCGACCCCGTTCCCGACGCCGGCCGCGGCCCCGGTTCCGGTTCCGGCGGGCCGGGCGCGGCACCGGTGCTCGATCCCGGCTCCGATGCACCGCGAGCGGCCTCCGAGGGGCCCGCGGTGTGGCCCCGGCCCCAGTCGATGACCGCCGAGGCGGCACGGGACCTGCCGTTGGGGGCGGAGGCCGTACTGGTCCTGGCGGCGGACGCCGACCCGTACGCGGCCGAGGTGATCCGCACCGCCCTGCGCGGGGCGGGCGTACGGACCCTGCACGAGACGGCCCCCGGGGCTCCCCTGCCCGAACGGGGGACCGTCGTACGGCTCCAGGGGCCCGACGCGCAGGACGCGCTGCGGGTGCTGGGCGCGGCCACCTCCGCGGACCTGCCGAACGGCGGCTACCGGCTGGCGGTGGGACGGGCCGCCGGCCGGGACACGGTGGCGCTGGCCGGCGTCGGGGAGGAAGGCCAGTTCCACGCGGCCCAGACCCTGCGCCAACTGCTGGCCGCGGGGCGGGCCAGGGTGCCCGGGGTGCTGGTGCGGGACTGGCCCAGCTCGCCCGTACGCGGGATCACCGAGGGTTTCTACGGGCAGCCGTGGACGCGGGAACAGCGGCTCGCGCAGCTCGACTTCATGGGCCGGACCAAGCAGAACCGGCTCCTGCTCGCGCCCGGCGACGACGCGTACCGCACCACGCAGTGGCGAGAGGAGTACCCCCGGGAGCAACAGGAGGAGTTCCGGGCGCTGGCCGAACGGGCCCGCGCCAACCGGGTGGTGCTGGGGTGGGCGGTGGCCCCCGGCCAGTCGATGTGCCTGGCCTCGGCGGCCGACCGGGCGGCCCTGGCCCGCAAGCTGGACGCGATGTGGGAGCTGGGATTCCGGGCCTTCCAGGTGCAGTTCCAGGACGTCAGCTACACGGAGTGGGGCTGCCGGGCGGACCGGGTCCGGTACGGGACGGGGCCGGCGGCGGCCGCAAAGGCGCACGCGGAGGTCGCGGGCGAGCTCGCGGCCCACCTGGCGGCCCGGCATCCGGGGGCGGCGCCGCTGTCGCTGCTGCCGACGGAGTACCACCAGAAGGGCGCGACGGCGTACCGGACGGCGCTGGCCTCACGGCTGGACGCGCGCGTGGAAGTGGCCTGGACGGGCGTCGGCGTGGTGCCGCGCACGATCACCGGGAAGGAACTCGTCGGGGTGCGGGGCGCCTTCGGACAGCGCCCCCTGGTCACCATGGACAACTACCCGGTCAACGACTGGGACCCCGGCCGCATCTTCCTCGGACCGTACGCGGGCCGCGAACCGGCGGTGGCGAGCGGCTCGGCGGCCCTGCTGGCCAATGCGATGCCCCAGGCCGCGCTGTCGCGGATCCCGCTGTTCACGGTGGCGGACTTCGCGTGGAACCCGAACGGGTACCGGGCCGGGGCCTCCTGGGCGGCGGCGGTCGCCGACCTGGCGGGGCCGGACCAGCGGGCCCGCAGGTCGCTGGCGGCGCTGGCCGGGAACTCGGCGTCCTCGACGCTGGCCCAGCCGGAGTCGGGGTACCTGCGGCCGCTGGTGGAGGAGTTCTGGCGGACCCGCGCCTCGGGGGATCCGGCGGCGGCGGACCGGCTGCGGGCGGAGTTCACCGCGATGCGGGAGGCACCGGAGCGGCTCTCGGGGCTGCCGGGGCTGGGCGGTGGGGCCGGCGGCTCCGGCGAGGGCGGGCCGTGGGTGGCGCGGCTGGCGGCCTACGGTGCGGCGGGAGAACTGGCGCTGGACGTACTCCAGGCCCAGGCCCGCGGTGACGGGGCGACCGCCTGGAAGCAGGCGCAGGCGCTGGCGCAGGCCCGGCGGGGGCTCGCCGAGCCGAGCGCGGCCCGCGTGGACAAGGCCGTACTGGAACCGTTCCTCGCCCGCGCGGCGGCCGAGTCGGACGCGTGGACGGGAGCCGCGCGGCAGACCGGCAGGGTCTCGCAGGAGCCCCAGGCGTGGACGGTGCAGTGGGACGGTGCCCGGCCGGTGTCCGTGGTGACGGTCATGACGGACCCGCTGCCGCCGGGAGCGCGGGGCGCGGCGGTGGAGGCGCACGTTCCGGGCGAGGGCTGGCGCAAGGTCGGCGAGGCCGCGGCGTCCGGCTGGACCCAGGCGGACGTCGGCGGTCTGTGGGCGGATGCCGTCCGGCTGACCTGGTCGGGGCCGGCCCCGGCGGTGCACCGGGTGGTGCCGTGGCTGGCGGACGGGCCGGAGGCCACGTTCGACCTGGCGGCCGAACCCGTCGACGTGGAGATCGGCGGAGCACCGCGGGTGGTCTCGGCGGAGGTGTCCGCGCTGCGGCCCGGCGAGGTGCGCGGGCCCGTCTCGGCGGCGGCGCCGGCGGGGGTGCAGGTGGTGGTGCCCGGCGAGGCCGTGGCTCCGCGGGGGGCGCGGGTGTCGGTGCCCGTCTCGGTGACGGTGCCGGCGGGTACGCCCGCGGGGACGTACCCGGTCCCGGTCACCTTCGCGGGCCAGACCCGGACCCTCACCGTCCGGGCGGTCCCGCGGACGGGGGGCCCGGACCTGTTCCGCTCGGCGCGGGCCTCGTCGTCGGCCGACGAGACGCCGGCCTTCCCGGCGTCCGCGGCCGTGGACGGCTCGGCGACGACCCGCTGGTCGTCCCCGGCGGTGGACGGGGCGTGGTGGCAGGCGGAGCTGGCGGCGCCGGCGCGGGTGGGACGGCTGGCGCTGCAGTGGCAGGAGGCGTACCCGTCGGCGTACCGGGTCGAGACCTCGGCGGACGGGGTGACGTGGCGGCCGGCGGCCAGGGTTGCGGCGTCGCGGGGCGGGGCGGAGTCGGTGTACCTGGCCCCGGACCCCGTGCCGAGCCGCTTCCTCCGCATCACCTGCGAACGCCGCGCCACGCGGTACGGCTGCAGCCTCATCACGGCGGAGGCCTACGCGACGACCCCGTAACGGGGCCGACCGCCGTCCGGGTCGGGCGCCGGCTTCGCCGGGCTGTGGTGTCGTTGCACGGGAGCGGCCCCGGGGCGGGCTTCGCGGGCGGTGACGCCGCTGCGCGGGATCGGCCTCGGGGCCGGGGCGGGCTTCGCCGGCCGTGGTGTCGTTGCACGCCAGCGTGCGGCGGCGGGGCGGGCTTCGCGGGCTGTGGTGACGTTGCACGGGAGCGTGCGGTGGTGGGGCGGTGCCACTCCGGAAGTTCGTCTCGGCTCGCGGATCCTGGCGGGATCGAGAACGGACTCGGCGGTGACCGCTCATCCTCGACTCACCACCGCAGTGTCCCCACCCCACCCGCCAATGCCACGGCCCAGCCGGAGCCCCGCAATTCACCCGTAGACGCGGGCCTCAAAGTCCAGCCCCGCCCAACCCTTTGAGGCACCGGCCCGCCAAATCCAGCCCCGCCCAGCCCTTTGACGCACCGGCCCGCCAAATCCAGCCCCGCCGGCGATTGAGGCGCAGGGGTTCGGGCGCCGGCCCCCGCAACGGCGCCGCACGGGCAACCGAGCCTCCTCGGCGTCGGGACACGGGCCCGCCAATCCTGCCCCGCTCCAGCCTTCAGGCACCGGCCCGCCAATTCAGCCCCGCCGGCGATTGAGGCGCGGGGGTCCGGGGGGCTCCGCGGCGGGGCCTGGCGTGCGGGCGGGTCCGGTTAGGAGGCGGCGCCGATGCGGGCCAGCGCGTCGTCCGCGCCGTACGGCTGGAGGTACGGCATCCACCGGGGGTCACGGTGCCCCGTGCCGATGATCCGCCACGCCAGCCCCGACGGCGGAGCCGGCTGGTGCCGCAGGTGCCAGCCGAGGTCCACCAGGTGGCGGTCGGCCTTGACGTGGTTGCAGCGGCGGCAGGCGGCGACCACGTTGTCCCACACGTGCTGCCCCCCGCGGCTGCGCGGGATCACGTGGTCGACACTGGTGGCCACCGCGCCGCAGTACATGCAGCGCCCCCCGTCGCGGGCGAACAACGCGCGGCGGGTGAGTGGAACGGGCCCCCGGTAGGGGACCCGCACGAAGCGCTTGAGCCGGACCACGCTGGGAGCGGGGACGGCCCGGGTCGCGCTGTGCAGAAAAGCGCCGGATTCCTCCAGGGAGACTGCCTTGTTCTCCAGGACGAGGACGAGCGCGCGGCGGAGCGGTACGACGCCGAGGGGCTCGTACGACGCATTGAGGACCAGGACGTGCGGCACGGACTGCCTCCTTGTACGCCGGCGGCGCGTGGCTCGCGCCGGGACGATCTGCTCTCCAGTCTCTCCTTACGGCTGGTCGAAGCGCCACCACGCGCCCGTAACGGGTCGGAGGTGTTTTCAACCACACCCCTTTTCTCCCCGGGTGAGCCTGGTCTCTCCCTCGAACAGGACAACGGGGTAACCGGAATGCCCCGTTAGTGTGGTGGGGCGACCCCGTTCTACCTGGAGGTTCCCGTCGTGCCCTGGCCCGCCGCCCTGCTGCCCCTGGCTGCCGCCACCCCGGACCCGGCCGGATCCGTGAAGGAGGCTCACGAGAGCGTCACGAACGCCGCCAGTTTCATCGAGGAGAACTGGGCCGGATGGCTGTACCTCGGCCTGCGGATCCTGCTGATCGTGGTCATCGCGGCCGCGCTCCGCTCGGTGGTGCGCAAGTCGCTGACGAAGCTGATAACGCGGATGAACCGCGGCGCCGAGGCCGTCGAGGGTACGGCGCTCGGCGGGCTGCTGGTCAACGCCGAGCGGCGGCGGCAGCGCTCCGAGGCGATCGGCTCGGTGCTGCGGTCGGTGGCGTCGTTCCTGATCCTCGGTACGGCCGGGCTGATGGTGCTCGGCGCCCTGGACATCAACCTCGGCCCGCTGCTCGCGAGTGCCGGTGTGGCCGGTGTGGCGATCGGTTTCGGCGCGCGGAATCTGGTGACGGACTTCCTGTCCGGTGTGTTCATGATCCTGGAGGACCAGTACGGCGTCGGTGACAAGATCGACGCGGGTGTGGCCTCGGGCGAGGTCGTCGAGGTCGGCCTGCGCGTCACCAAGCTGCGCGGGGACAACGGCGAGATCTGGTACGTGCGCAACGGCGAGATCAAGCGGATCGGCAACCTCAGCCAGGGGTGGGCCACCGCGGACGTCGCCGTGCAGGTCAAGCCGGCGGAGAGCCTGGCCCGGATCCGCGAGGCGGTCAAGTCGGTCGCCGACGCCATGGCGAAGGAGTCCCCCTGGGACGAGCGCCTGTGGGGCCCGGTGGAGGTGCTGGGCCTGGACGAGGTGCTGCTGGCCTCGATGACGGTGAAGGTGCAGGCCAAGACGATGCCGGGGCAGCAGTTCGCCGTGGCGCGGGAGCTGCGCTGGCGCATCAAGGAGGCCTTCGACGCGGCGGGCATCGGGATCATCGGCGGGGCCGCCCCGGCCGCCGAGGAGGAGGAGCCCGCCGACCCGTCCGCGGCCGTGGCGCCGCCGTCGGTGCTGGCGAACCCGGCCTCCCCGCAGTCCCAGGCGACGGCGCCGATACCGCCGCCGGCCGCCCCCGGAACGGCCCGGATCACCAAGTAGGACCCCGGCGACCCCACTGCCCCCGCGGATCATTTCCGCGGGGGCAGTGCCATTGACACGGCTCCCACACTGACAGGAAACTTACCTAACAGTTTCTGCGGATGGAGAGCGCCCATGCCCGGCCCCACGACGCCCGCCCCCGGCACGCCCAGCCTCCTGCGCGTGATGAACGACCGCGCCGCGCTGGACCTGCTGCTGGTGCACGGGCCCCTGTCCCGGACCCGGATCGGCCGGCTCACCGGGCTCTCCAAGCCCACCGCCTCCCAGCTGCTGGCCCGCCTGGAGGCCGCCGGGCTTGTCGTGGCCACCGGCACCGACGGCGGCAGGCCCGGCCCCAACGCCCAGCTGTACGCGGTCAACCCGCGCGCCGCCCGGGTCGCCGGTCTCGACGTCACCCCGGGCCGCGTCCTCGCGGCCGTCGCCGACCTCACCGGCGAGGTGATCGGCAGCCACGAGCTCCCGTACGCGCCGGGCACCGGGGCGGTGGAGCAGGTCACCCGGGCCCTGGGCGAGGCCGTCAAGGACGCGGGGCTCGCGCTGTCCGACATCCACCGCACGGTCATCGCCACCCCCGGTTCCTTCGACCCGCGCACCGGGGTGCTGCGCTACGCCGACCACCTCCCCGGCTGGCACTCCCCCACGCTGCTGGAGGAGCTGGCGGCGGCGCTGCCGATGCCGGTCGAGTACGAGAACGACGTGAACCTCGCCGCGGTCGCCGAGCAGCGGCTCGGCGCGGCCCGCGGGCACGAGGACTTCGTGCTGCTGTGGAACGAGGAGGGCCTCGGCGCCGCACTGGTGCTCGGCGGCAGGCTGCACCGCGGCTGGACCGGCGGCGCGGGCGAGGTCGGCTTCCTGCCCGTGCCGGGGCATCCCCTGGTCCGCCAGGTCACCCGGGTCAACTCGGGTGGCTACCAGGAGGTGGCCGGCGTCCAGGTGCTGCCCGGGATGGCGGCCGCGCTCGGGATCGAGGCGCCGCCGCACGCCGGGTCGGGGGCGGGGGCGGTGCACGGAGCCGTGCACGGGGCGGAGTCGGGGGCCGTGGTGTCCACGGCGGTCGCCCTGCTCGCGCAGGCCGCCGAGCACCCCGAGGGGGCGCACCTGGATCTGCTGCGGCAGTACGCCACGGCGCTCGCCACCGGTCTCGCCGCGCTGGTCGCCGTACTCGACCCGGAGGTCGTGGTGCTCTCGGGCGCGGTGACCGCGGCGGGCGGGGCCATCCTGCGGGAGCTCGTCGAGGCGGAGCTGGCCGATCTGGCCCCGTCCCGACCCCGCCTGGTGTCGGGCACCGTACGCGAGCGGCCCGTCCTGCGCGGCGCGCTGGAGAGCGCCCTGGCCGCCACGCGCGACGAGGTCTTCGACACCTCGCGCCGCTGATCCCACCGCCCGGACCATCCAACCCCGGCTCCGCACCCCCTGGCACCTCCCGGAACGTTCCTCCCCGCACAGAGAGTGAGCACCGCCATGCCCAGAAACCGCCGCCTGACCGCCGCCGCCACCGCACTGGCCGCGATATCCGTCCTCGCCGGGGGGTGTACGGGCCAGAGCGGGTCCGGGGCGGCCGACGACCCCGACAAGGAGACCGTGATCAGCTTCTGGCACGGCTGGTCCGCGCCGGGCGAGGTCAAGGCCATCGAGGAGAACATCGCACGCTTCGAGAAGGCGCACCCCCGCATCAAGGTCAAGGTCACGGGCAACATGACCGACGACAAGATCAACCAGGCGCTGCGTGCGGGCGGGGACAAGGCCCCGGACGTGGTGTCCTCCTTCACCACGGACAGTGTCGGCAAGTTCTGCAACTCGGGTGCCTTCGCCGACCTGAACCCCTTCCTGGAGAAGTCCTCGATCGACCCGGCGAAGGTCTTCCCCAAGACCCTGCTGGAGTACACCCGGTTCCGCGGCAACCAGTGCACCCTGCCGCTGCTGAACGACGCGTACGGCCTCGTCTACAACAAGGACGCCTTCAAGGCGGCGGGCATCACCGAACCGCCCAGGACCTGGAGCCAGTTCACCGAGGCCGCGCAGAAACTGACCAAGCCCCACGGGGACTCGTACGACCAGCTGGGCATCATGCCCACCTACCACGGCTACGAGACCACCCCCATGCGGCTGGCCGCCCAGTGGAGCCCGACGTACTTCGGCGCCGACGGCAAGGCCAACCTCGCCAAGGACCCCGCCTTCGCGAAGATGCTGGCCGCCCAGAAGGACCTGGTGGCGAAGCTCGGCGGCTACGAGAAGCTGGAGAGGTTCCGCGCCGGCTTCGGCGACGAGTGGAGCGCCGAGCACCCCTTCCACCGGGGCCGGGTCGCCATGCAGGTCGACGGCGAGTGGCGGGCGGCGATGGCCGAGGAGGCCGGGGTCACCTTCGAGATCGGCACCGCGCCCCTGCCCGTCCCGGACGACCAGGAGGCCGACTACGGCAAGGGCTACCTCTCGGGCACCGTCATGGGCATCGCCTCGGGCAGCAGGAAGCAGAACGCGGCCTGGGAGCTGGTCAAGTACATGACCACGGACACGGAGGCTGTCGTGGCGTTCGCCAACGCCATCCACAACGTGCCCTCCACGCTGGCGGCGCTGGAGTCCCCGGACCTCCGGGTGACCCCGCAGTTCAAGACCTTCCTGGACATCGCCCGCCACCCCAAGTCGAACACCACCCCGGCGCAGGCCGACGGCGGCACCTACCAGCTGACCTTCCAGGACCTCGCGTACGGGGTCGAGAAGGGCGAGGTCACCGACATCCCGGCCGCCCTCGCCAAGGCCGACCGGCAGATCGACACGGACATCGCGAAGGCGAAGTAACCAGCGATGACCCTCGTCTCCCCGCACGCCCCGCGATCCCCACATGCCCCGCGATCCGCACGCGCACCGCACGCCCCGCGCTCCCTGCGGGCCAAGCGCCGCAGAGCGGCCCTGCGGACGGCGGCCTTCCTGTCGCCCTGGCTGATCGGGTCCGGCCTGTTCTTCGGCTACCCGCTGCTGTCCACCGTGTACTTCTCCTTCACCCGGTACGACGGCTTCCGGCAGCCCGTCTTCAACGGCCTGGACAACTGGACGTACGTCTTCACCGACTATCCGCTGTTCTGGCCGGCGATGCGCAACACCCTGTGGCTGGTGGTGGTGATGGTGAGCTGCCGGGTCGTCTTCGGCCTCGGCATCGGGCTGCTCATCACCCGGGTGAAGACGGGCGCCGGGATCTTCCGGACGCTGTTCTACCTGCCCTACCTGGCCCCGCCGGTGGCCGCGACCCTGGCCTTCGTGTTCCTGCTCAATCCGGGCACGGGCCCGGTCGACACCCTGCTGGAGGCGGTGGGCCTGCCGGCGCCGGGCTGGTTCACCGACGCCGACTGGTCCAAGCCCGCGCTCACCGCGCTCGCGCTGTGGGGAGTGGGCGACCTGATGGTGATCTTCATGGCGGCGCTGCTCGACGTGCCGAAGGAGCAGTACGAGGCCGCCGAGCTGGACGGGGCCGGGCCCTGGCAGCGCTTCCGGCACATCACCCTGCCGAACATCGCGCCGATCGTCCTGTTCGCCGTGGTCACCGGGATGATCCAGGCCATGCAGTACTACACGCAGCCCCTGGTGGCGGGGAAGACGGCCGCCGGGGTCATCGGCGGCTCGGGCCAGCAGTTCGAACCGGGCTACCCGGACAAGTCCACGCTGACGCTGCCGCAGGTCGTCTACAACGTCGGCTTCCAGCGGTTCGACTACGGCAGCGCCTGTGTCGTCGCGCTGGTCCTCTTCGCCCTCTCCATGGCCTTCACCGCGCTGCTGATGCGCCGCCGCGGCGGACTGATCGGGGCAGGTGACTGAGGTGAGCGACATGACCCGCACGGCTGTGACGCAGCCGCACCGCAAGGCCGTACTGCACTGGGTCGGGGTGCACTCCCTCGCCGTCGCCGCCGCCCTGTTCTTCGCACTCCCCTTCGTCTTCCTGTTCCTGACCTCCCTGATGAGCGACCAGCAGGCACTGACCCGCGACCTCGTCCCGGACACCTGGGAGTGGGGCAACTACGCCAAGGTGTGGCACACCCCCGGGTTCTTGACCTGGTGGCGCAACACCCTGCTCTACGCGGGCCTCGGCACCCTGCTGACCGTGCTGTCCTCGGTGCCCGTCGCCTACGCCCTCGCGAAGTTCCGCTTCCGCGGGAGGCGGCTCGCGCTGCTGCTGGTGATCGCCATGATGATGCTGCCGCCCCAGGTGGTGGTCATTCCGATGTACCTCTTCTGGGCGAAGCAGCTGGACCTGTCGGGCACGCTGTGGCCGCTGATCATCCCGATGGCGTTCGGCGACGCGTTCTCCGTGTTCCTGCTCCGCCAGTTCCTGCTGACCATCCCCGACGAGTACCTGGACGCGGCCAGGGTCGACGGCTGCGGCGAGCTGCGCACACTGCTGCGCGTGGTCCTGCCCATGGCCAGGCCGGGCATCGCCGCCGTCGCGCTGTTCCAGTTCTTCTGCGCCTGGAACGACTACTTCGGCCCGCAGATATACGCCTCCGACAACCCCGCCGCCTGGACGCTCAGTTACGGACTGGAGTCCTTCAAGGGGGCGCACCAGACCAACTGGAACCTCACCATGGCGGCAACGGTGCTGGTCATGGCACCGGTGATCGTCCTCTTCTTCTTCGCCCAGAAGGCATTCGTCGAAGGCGTCACCCTGACCGGAGTGAAAGGCTAGTGACCATGAAACTCGCAGTGGTGGGCGGCGGTTCCACCTACACGCCCGAGCTGATCGACGGCTTCGCGCGGCTCCGCGACACCCTGCCGGTGAGCGAGCTGGTGCTGATCGACCCGGCCACCGAGCGGCTGGATCTGATCGGCCCACTGGCCCGGCGGATCTTCGCCCGGCAGGGGCACCACGCGGTGGTCACGACGACCGCCGATCTCGACGCCGGGGTCGAGGGCGCCGACGCCGTACTGCTCCAGCTGCGGATCGGCGGGCAGGCGGCCCGCCTGCGGGACGAGACCTGGCCGCTGGAGTGCGGCTGCATCGGGCAGGAGACCACGGGGGCGGGCGGGCTCGCCAAGGCGCTGCGCACGGTCCCGGTGGTGCTGGACATCGCCGAACGGGTCCGGCGCGCCAACCCGCAGGCGTGGATCATCGACTTCACCAACCCCGTCGGGATCGTCACCCGGGCCCTGCTCCAGGCCGGGCACAAGGCGGTCGGACTGTGCAACGTGGCCATCGGCCTCCAGCGGAAGTTCGCGGCGCTGCTCGGTCTCGCGCCGGCCGACGTCCACCTCGACCACGTGGGGCTCAACCACCTCACCTGGGAGCTGGGCGTGCGCCGGGGCGGCCCGGACGGGGAGGACCTGCTGGCGGGGCTGCTCTCCGCGCACGGGGAGGCCGTCGCCGCGGACCTGCGCCTTCCGCGCGCGGTGCTGGACCGCCTCGGCGTCGTCCCCTCGTACTACCTGCGGTACTTCTACGCCCACGACGAGGTGGTCCGCGAGCTCGGCGCGAAGCCGTCGCGGGCCGCCGAGGTGGCCGCCATGGAGCAGGAACTGCTCGCCCTCTACGCGGATCCTGCCCTCGACGAGAAGCCGGAGCTGCTGGCCCGGCGGGGCGGGGCCTTCTACTCGGAGGCGGCCGTGGACCTGGCGGCGGCGCTGCTCGGCGACGGCCGGGGCCGCGGCGGCCCGGTGTTCCAGGTCGTCAACGTCCGCAACGACGGGACGCTGCCGTTCCTGCCCGACGACGCGGTCGTCGAGGTGCAGGCCCGGGTGGACCGCAGCGGCCCGGTGCCGCTGGCCGTGCCCCGGCTCGACCCGCTGCACGCCGGGCTGGTCGCGCACGTCACGGCCTACGAGGAGCTGGCGCTCGACGCGGCCCTGCGCGGCGGCCGGGAGCGGGTCTTCCGGGCCTTGCTCGCGCACCCGCTGGTGGGGCAGTTCGACCGCGCGGAGGGGTTGACGGACCGGCTCCTCGCGCACAACAAGGAGCACCTCGCATGGGCCTGAACCAGCCCGCCCCGGCCGCCGGGGCGGCCGCGCCCGCCCGGCCGGCGGCGCCCGGGGTGTCCGGGTCCGCGCGGCCGGCGGTCCTGGCCGTCGACGCGGGCAACAGCAAGACGGACGCGGCGCTGATCGCCGCGGACGGCACCGTCCTCGGCTGCGGACGCTCCGGCGGCTTCCAGCCGCAGCGGGACGGCGTCGAAGCCGCGGTCGACGTCCTCGGGCAGGCCGTCGCGCAGGCCGCCGAGGCGGCCGGACTGCCCTGGCCGCGCCCCGGGGTGCCGTACGCCGACCAGGTCTCGGCCTGTCTGGCCAATGCCGACTTCCCGGTGGAGGAGCAGCAGTTCGCCCGGGCGATCGGCAGCCGCGGCTGGGGCACGGCCACGCAGGTGCGCAACGACACGTTCGCGGTGCTGCGGGCGGGGCTGGACGGGCCGCGCGGGGTCGCGGTGGTGTGCGGGGCCGGCATCAACTGCGCCGGCATGCTGCCCGACGGGCGCACCGCCCGGTTCCCGGCGGTCGGGCGGATCTCCGGCGACTGGGGCGGCGGGGGCTTCCTCGGCCCGGAGGCCCTGTGGTGGGCGGCGCGGGCCGAGGACGGCCGCGGCGGGCCGACCGCGCTGGCGGCGGCGCTGCCCGGCCACTTCGGGCTCGGTTCCATGGCCGCCCTGATCGAGGCGCTGCACCTGGGCACCGTGGCGCAGGGACGGATCCACGAACTGGTGCCGGTGCTGTTCGCGGTGGCCGCGGCGGGCGATCCGGTGGCCTCGGCGATCGTGGAGCGGCAGGCGGACGAGGTGGTGGCCCTGGCCGCGGTGGCGCTGACCCGGCTGGACCTGCTGGAGGAGGAGGCTCCGGTACTGCTCGGGGGCGGGGTGCTGGCGGCCGGGCATCCGCAGCTGATCGGGCGGATCACGGCCGGTCTGGCCGAACGGGCTCCCCGCGCCCGGGTGTCGGTGGTGGCGGCGCCTCCGGTGCTGGGGGCCGGCCTGCTGGGACTCGACGCGCTGGGGGCGGCGGGCGGGGCCCGCGAAAAACTCCGTGCCCATTTCGGGTGAACCTGCCCGGAGCGGCCGCAGGTCTGGAACCGTGGCGGCGGTGCAGACGTATTCACGGTGAAGGAGGGGCGGGGGGCACCGGCGGGCGGTGGTTCGTCAAGATCCAGCATCGGGTGCTGTGGTTGACCGCCGGTACGGCCATACTGCTGCGATGGGGGTACCCCCGGCGGCAGCCGGGGGCAGTCAGGACCGAGGGGGAGGTCACGGTGGCCATCACATCACGCGCGCACGCGCCGGGTGGTGGTGCCGTCGTGCCGCCGGCGGGGCCGCCCCCCGGCGGGCCGCCGCCCCGGGGCACCGCCTGGGCCGAGGGCGTGCAGCGACTGCGCGAGGCCGCGACGACCGAGCCGGGCCGACTGCGGATCATCGGCGCCGTGCTCGCGGCGCTGGTGCTGCTGTTCGGTGCCGTGACCCTGTGGCAGATCGCCGGCCGGGTGGGCGCCGCGGACGACGTGGTGGGCCGCAGCCAGCCGCTGAGCGCGGACGCGGCGAGCATCTACCGCTCCCTCGCCGATGCCGACACCGCCTCGTCCAGCGGCTTCCTCGCGGGCGGGGACGAGCCGCGCGAGGTCCGCGAGCGGTACGAGAAGGACATCGCCAACGCCTCCCGGCTGCTGGTGAGCGCGGCCGCCAACACCGGGGCGGACGAGGACTCCCGCAAGCAGATCACCCTCCTGAGCGAGCAGCTTCCCCGCTACACCGGCCTGATCGAGCAGGCGCGGGCCACCAACAAGCAGGGCCTTCCGCTCGGCGGCGCCTATCTGCGCTATGCCAACGAGCAGATGACCACGCAGCTGCTGCCCGCCGCCCAGCGGCTGTACGAGGCGGAGACCGACCGGCTCTACACGGACTACGACGACGCCCGCTCCCTGCCACTGGCCGCCCTCGGCGCGGGCCTGCTGGCGCTGGTCGCCCTCGGATGGGCGCAGCGCCGCAACTACCTTCGGACGAACCGGGTGTTCAACCAGGGACTGGTCACGGCGACGGGCGCCTCCCTGGTGGTCCTGCTGTGGCTGACCGTCGGGCACACGGTCGCCCGGTCGGAGCTGCATACCGCCCGCGCCGAGGGGCAGGAGTCGCTGAAAGTGCTCAACGACGCGCGGATCGCCTCGCTTCAGGCGCGCGCCAGTGAGAATCTGACGCTGATCGCCCGCGGCGCCGTACAGACCGCGGACAACAAGTCGGACAAGTACGACGTGGACTTCACCAAGAACATGAAGGAGCTGGACGCGGGGCTGGCGACGGCGCTGCGGCTGGCCGAGGACGCCGGCGGACGGGCGCCGGTCACCCGTGCCGCCGACGGGGTCAAGCAGTGGAAGCAGCGGCACGCTGCGGCCCGGGAGACCGACTTGAGGGGCGACTACCAGGACGCCTTGCCCCAGGTCATCGGGGACAAGGACCACAAGGACAGCAGCGGGGCGTCGTTCGACACGGTCGACGCCTCGCTGGAAGAGGCAGTGGCCCATGAGCAGCGAGAGTTCACCCGGGCGGCCCGCGACGGGCTCGGTGCGCTGAGCGGTCTGATGACGGGTGCGGCGGTCCTGGCGGCCATCGGTGCCGCGGCGGCACTGCTCGGCATCGGGCGCCGGCTTTCGGAGTACAGGTGACGGCGATGCGGATACGCGTGAGGCGTGAGGACGAGGGCCACGGCGGTGGCCGCCGCCCGGCGAGCCGGCTGCGCGGCTGGGGCGGGGTGAGCGCGATGGCCGCGGCCTGCGCGGTGACGGCCGCCGCCGTGCTGCTGCCGCTGGCACACGCCGCCCCGGAAGCCACCCGCCCGGCGGTCGTGCACCAGCCGGCCCCGATCGGAGCCGCTCCCTGGACGCTCACCGACACCTGCCAGGACCCGGAGGCCAGCCTGCGCCCCTCCGTGGTGGACGGGCCGACCATCGAGCGGATCCGCAGGGCGGGCAAGCTCGTCGCGGGCGTCGACCAGAACAGCTTCAAGTGGGGCTACCGCAACCCGGTCGACGGCCGCCTCGACGGTTTCGACATCGCGCTGGTCAAGGCCATCGCCAAGGACATCCTGGGCGACGAGAACGCGGTGATCTACCGGGCCGTCCCCACCAGCCAGCGCATCCCCGCCCTCCAGGACGGCCGCGTCGACGTGGTCGTACGGACCATGACGATCAACTGCAAGCGGCTGGAGGAGGTCGCCTTCTCCACGGCCTACTTCGAGGCCGGCCAGCAGGTGCTGGCCCCCAAGGGCTCGCCGATCACCGGGTACGACCCCTCACTGAAGGGCCGCAGGATCTGCACGGCGGCCGGCTCCACCGCGGAGGCGGCGCTCAAGGCCCAGTCGTACGGCGCGGTTCCCGTCAGCGTGCCCAACCAGCTGGACTGCCTGGTCCGGCTCCAACTCGGCGAGGTCGACGGCATCATCACCGACAACGCGCTCGCGGCCGGCCAGGCCGCGCAGGACCCCTCGGTGCGCCTGGTGGGCTCCCCCTTCACCCGCGAGTTCTACGGGGTGGCCATGAACAAGGGGGCCACCGACCTGGTGCGCCGGGTCAACAAGGTGCTGGAGAACTACCGCGCGGGCGGCGACAGCAGCCCCTGGATGCAGGCCTACGTCACCCACCTCAAGCCCGTGCTGCCCGGCGTGGCCGGGCCGCCCGCACCCAAGTACCGGGACGGCTGAGGCCGGTGGCGGGGACGCACCCCGGGGTCGGGAGGGCGAGGTCGCAGGCAGACGCGCAGACGGAGGCGGAGGCGGGGTCGGTGGAGGCGGGATCGGGAGCGGTGGAGGCTGGTTCGGCAGTGATGGACCGGGACGACGTCGACCGCGCCCTGGCCCGGCTCGGCGCGGAACACGAGGCGGTCGAGACCTCGCTGCTCGCCCTTCAGGACCACGCCGGGCGGCGGCTCCTGGAAGGAGCCGCGCTGACCGGGGTCACCAAGGAGCGCTGGGCCGCCGCCGACGCCGCCATCACCCGGCTGTGGACGTACTTCGACGCCTACAGCGGCGCCCTGGACGCCGCCCGCAAGATCCGGGAGCGGCGCCGCTGGCCGGGCCGTGAGGACCTGGTCGAGCTGACGGAGCGGCTGCGCGGGCCC
Source organism: Streptomyces sp. NPDC044571 (assembly GCF_040647115.1). Lineage (NCBI taxonomy): Bacteria > Bacillati > Actinomycetota > Actinomycetes > Kitasatosporales > Streptomycetaceae > Streptomyces > Streptomyces sp. NPDC044571. The sequence goes on along the minus strand of NZ_JBEZBN010000008.1, from coordinate 94,646 downwards.
GGGGTGCTGATCGCGGGCGCCGGCGCGGAGGGCGTGGCCCTGGCGGAGCGGCTCTCCCTCGCCGAGCTGGTGACCCGGATGAACCAGCTGTACGCGAGCTCGCTCGACGTGGTGGTCGCCGCCGACGCGGTGTGGTCGGCCCTGCCCGCCCGGATCGACCTGCTCGCGGCGGAGCTGCACCGCACCCGTTCGCTGGCCCACTCGGTGGGGGTCCGCCCGGGGGAGCACCCCTCGGGGGACGACCTGGAGGCCATCACCGCCGAACTGGCGCAGCTGCGGGCGCAGGTGATCGCGGACCCGCTGGCCTTCTGGCAGCCGGCCTCGGGGAGCTCCGCCCCGGGCGGCGGCCGCCCGGACACCGCCCGCTACGACCGGGCGGCGCTCGCGCTGGAGGACGTACGCCGGGAGATCGAGGCGGTCCTGGCCGTACGGCAGGATGCCGAGCAGCGGCTGATGGGCCTGCGGGACGTGCTCTCGCGGGCCGACCGGACCCTGGCGGAGGCGCGGACGGCCCGCGGCGAGGTCCTGGCGAAGATCGCGGCGTCCGAGGTGCCCGCGGTGAGCGGCCCGCCGACCGTGCTGCAGGAGCAGCTGGCGGCGGCGGCCGAGTACCGGCGGCAGGCGCAGTGGCACCGGCTCTCGCCGCTGCTGGAGTCGCTGGAGGAGCGCGCCGAGGAGGAACTGCGGCGGGCCCGCGCATCGTTGACGGCGGTGACGGCCCCCCTGGCCGTACGGGCCGAGCTGCGCGGGCGGTTGGACGCCTACAGGGCGAAGGTCGCCCGGCACGGCTTGGCGGAGGATCCGCTCCTGATCGAGCGGTACGACGCGGCCCGGCGGATGCTGTGGAGCGCGCCCTGCGATCTGCGGGTCGCCGAGCAGGCCGTGCTGCGCTATCAGCAGGCCGCGGCCGAAGCACTCGCGCCGCAGCAGCACCGGCAGGACGAGCCGGGGAAGGAGGACGCATGAGCCTGGTCGGAACCGCGTGCATGCGCCCCGGCTGCCCGGGGACGTACGAGGACATGGGCGGCGGCGAGGTCTACTGCGACACCTGCGGCCTGGCGCCCGTCGGCGCCGTGTCGGCGGGTGCGGAGAAGCTGGTGTCGCCGCCGACCGGGTTGACCAGCGCGGCGCGCCACGGGGAGGGCGGGGGTCACCGCTCGCAGAGCTCGGGCCGGTCCTCCTCGGCCTCGGCGCGCTCCTCGCACTCCGCCCGTTCCTCGCGCTCGTCCTCCTCGCGGCGTTCGGTCTCGGGCCGGCTGTCGCGCTCGCTGTCCGGGGCGGCGTCCAGCCGTTCCGTGTCGGTGCGCAGTTCGGGTTCGGGCTCCGCGGCCTCGGGGCGCGGCAGGCTCGGCGCCGGGCTGGTCAGCGTCCCGGAGGTGCCGCGTCCGGATCCTTCGACCGCGGTCCTGGAGAACCCGGAGGTGCCCGAGCGCAAGCGGTTCTGCTCGCGGTCGGACTGCGGGGCTCCGGTGGGCCGGGCCCGCGGGGACCGGCCGGGCCGGACCGAGGGCTTCTGCACCAAGTGCGGGCACCCGTACTCCTTCGTGCCCAAGCTGCGGGCGGGCGAGGTCGTCCACGGGCAGTACGAGGTGGCCGGCTGCCTGGCGCACGGCGGTCTGGGCTGGGTGTACCTGGCGGTGGACCGGGCCGTGTCGGACCGGTGGGTGGTGCTCAAGGGCCTGCTCGACACCGGCGACCAGGACGCGATGGAAGCCGCGATATCGGAGCGGCGCTTCCTCGCGGAGATCGAGCACTCCAACATCGTGCGGATCTACAACTTCGTGGAGCACCTGGACCAGCGGACCGGTTCGCTGGACGGGTACATCGTCATGGAGTACGTCGGCGGCAAATCGCTGAAGGAGATCGCGAACGAGCGGCGCCGGCCGGACGGCCGCCGGGACCCGCTGCCGGTGGAGCAGGCGTGTGCGTACGGGATCGAGGCGCTCGACGCACTCGGCCACCTGCACAGCAGAAACCTCCTGTACTGCGACTTCAAGGTCGACAACGCGATCCAGCAGCAGGACCAGCTGAAGCTGATCGACATGGGCGCGGTCCGGCGGATGGACGACGATGAGTCGGCCATATACGGCACCGTGGGGTACCAGGCGCCGGAGGTGGCCGAGCTCGGCCCCTCGGTGGCCTCCGACCTCTACACGGTGGCGCGCACGCTGGCCGTCCTGACCTTCGACTTCCAGGGCTACACGAACGTGTTCGTGGACTCGCTGCCCGATCCGGAGCACATCGAGGTGTTCCGGCGGTACGAGTCCTTCTACCGGCTGCTGGTGCGGGCGACCGACCCGGACCCGGGACGCCGGTTCTCCTCCGCGCAGGAGATGGCGGACCAACTCACCGGTGTGCTGCGCGAGGTCGTCGCCCTGCAGACGGGCCGCCCGCGGCCGCAGCTCTCCACGCTCTTCGGGCCGGAACTGAGGGTTCCGGACACCCGCCTGTTCGCCGAGGCGGCGGGGGCGGAGGTCTCCCGGCTGGGAGTCCGGACGGTGGCACCGCCGCGCCGGACGGGGCTGGCGGCGCTGCTCCCGGGCCGCGGTCCGGCTTCGGGTTCGGGTGCGGCTACGGCTACGGCTCCGGCCCACGTCCCGGCTCCGTCGTCCGGCGGGGTCGCGGTGGGCGGACCGGGGGTCGCGGGCTCCGCTGAACCGCTCGGGGGTGCGGCGACGCACCGGGCCGGCGGGCCGGGCTCCGCCGTACCGGCTCCGCGGCAGCCCCCCGCGGCGCCCACCCCGGCGGCGGTGCCGGCGGCCGCCGCGCCCCTGCCGCGGAACACCGCCCTGGCCGCCCTGGACACCCGGGACACGGCGCTCGCCCTGCCGGTGCCGCTGGTGGACCCGGCCGACCCCAATGCCGGTTTCCTGGCGGGCCTGCTGGCCTCCGCCCCGGCCGACCTGCTGGCCGCGCTCGGCTCGGCGCCCGCCGACTCGGCGGAGCTGCGGCTGCGCGAGCTGAGGGCCCGGCTGGAGCTGGGCGAACTGCCCGCGGCCGGGGCTGCCCTGACGGATCTGGAGGCCCTGCATCCGGACGACTGGCGGGTGGTGTGGGCCCGCGGGATCGCCTCGCTGGCCACCGGTGACGACGAGGTCGCGGCGCTGTCCTTCGACGCGATCTACGACGCGTTCCCGGGCGAGCCCGCGCCGAAGCTGGCGCTCGGCCTGTGCGCGGAGATCCTCGGGCAGCTGGACAACGCCGCCGAGTACTACCGGCTCGTGTGGACCACCGACCCGGGCTTCGTGAGCGCCGCCTTCGGGCTGGCCCGGGTCCAACTGGCCGCCGGGGACCGGGCCGCAGCGGTGCGCGCGCTGGAGTCCGTACCGGAGGCGTCGATCCACTACACCGCCGCACGGGTGGCGGCGGTACGGGCACGCCTGCGCGACCGCTCTCCGCAGCAGGCCCTGCTGCCGGACCTGGTGGCGGCTGCCGCGCAGGTGGAGGCGCTGGAGCGGTTCGGCTTGGACCCGGTGCGGTACGAGCGGCTGTCGACGGAGGTTCTGGGCGCGGCCCTGGACTGGGTACTGTCGGGTAGCCGGGGTGCCGACCCCGGCCGGAACTCGCTGCTCGGCAGTCAACTGGACGAGCGGGGCCTGCGCTTCGGCCTGGAGCGCTCGTACCGCGTGCTCGCGCGGCTGGCGCAGCGGGGCGAGGACAGGATCGAACTGGTGGAGCGGGCAAACCGTTTCCGTCCCCGGACGTGGGTGTGAGTGATGTCGATGCATCGGCCGTCTGGCTGCCCCAGCTGCGCGGAGCCCCTTGAGGAGGGTGACCGTTTCTGCGGCGTCTGTGGCTCCCCCGTCACCGCTGTGCCGGCCCCTCCCGCCGGGGACCGCCCCACCCTGCGCCTTCCGGTGCCCGACGCCCACGCGGCGCCCCGGTCGACGGGCCGCTCCGGCGGCGGCGACGCTCCGGCCGGCGCCCCCGCCCGGCCGGCCGGCTCCTCCGCCCCGTGGGCCGAGGCCGCCACCCGCGCGGCCGGTGCCCAGGCCCCTGCGGCCCGGGCCCCGGAGGCCGACGGCCCCGGCCACGCAGCCGGCCACTCCGGTTCGGCGGGCCAAGCCGTGCCGCGAGGGGCGAGCGGCCGGCCGGCCGAAGCCGGCGCCTACGCCGCCGTGGCCCACTCGCCCGCTCCGGGCGGATACCCCGTCGCCCCGTCGGCCGGTCAGTTCGGCGCCGTGCCCGAACCCGCCCCCGCCCGGCGGGAAGCGGCCGGGCCGCCGGAGCCGCAGTCCGCGCCCCCGGCGGGCGCCCCCTTCGGCCCGGGTCCCGAAGCCCCGCGCCCCGGCACCGAAGGCGGCCACGGCCCGCACGTCTCCGGGCCCGCGGAGCCGAGCCGGTCCGCGGAGCCGAGCCGGTCCGCGGAGCCGAGCCGGTCCGCGGAGCCGAGCCCTTCCGCCCCCGCGCCGGAGCCCGCGCCCGGGTGGGGCGGGGTGGGGGAGGCGCCGCCGACGCTGGTCGACGGAGCACCCGCGGAGCCGGGCCATGCGGCCCCGCCGGCCCACGAGCCGACGTACGACACCGCGCCCGGCGCGGCCACGGGCGGCCCGCACGGCAAGACCTGCGTGGCCTGCCGGGCCGGCCAGGTCGACACCGACGGCTACTGCGAGCACTGTGGGCACGCCCAGCCCCGCGAGCGCGACCACCTGGAAGAGGAACTCGGCAGCGTCGCCGCCGTCAGCGACCGGGGCCTGCGCCACCACCGCAACGAGGACTCGTTCGCCGTGGCGGCCACCGCCCTGCCCGATGGCTCCGCCGCCACCGTCGCCATCGTCTGCGACGGCGTCTCCTCGGCCAGCCGCCCCGACGAGGCGTCGGCCGCCGCGGCCGGCGCCGCCAACGAGGCCCTGCTGGAGGCGCTGCCCCGCGGGGCCCACCCCCAGGAGGCCATGCACGACGCGATCCTGGCCGCTGCCGCCGCCGTGAACGCCCTGGCCCCCGAGGTCCCCGGCGCCCAGAACGCCCCCGCCTGCACGCTGGTCGGCGCCGTCGTCAGCGGCGGCCTGCTCACCATCGGCTGGGTCGGCGACAGCCGCGCGTACTGGGTCCCCGACGACCGCGCCGCGCTCCCCCGCCGCCTGACCGAGGACGACTCCTGGGCGGCCCAGATGGTCGCGGCCGGCCTGATGGGCGAGGCGGAGGCCTACGCGGACGTCCGCGCCCACGCCATCACCGGCTGGCTCGGGGCCGATGCCTACGACCTGGAGCCGCACACCGCCATCTTCAAGCCGGACCACCCGGGCGTCGTGGTGGTGTGCACGGACGGCCTGTGGAACTACGCCGAGTCCGCCCGGGACATGGCGCAGGTTCTGCCGCCCGATGCCGCCACCCGCCCCCTGCACAGCGCGCAGGTCCTGGTGGGCCACGCCCTCGACGGGGGCGGCCACGACAACGTGACGGTGGCCGTCGTCCCGTTCACCGCGCCGCAGCCCCCGGAGCACCCGGCCGCGCCGGCGCCCCCGGCCGCGCGACCGGAACCGGTACCGCAGCCCGGAACGGAGCCGCAGGCCGCAGCCCGCCCGCAGGCCTGACCCGCTCCACCTGCGCTCCACCTCCCCCAAGCCTCTGTCCTAGGAGTCCGACCGATGGCGAACTTCGCCAAGCCGAGCGCCCCGCGCTTCAGCGTGGAGGTGTACCAGAACGAGTTCCTCCCCGAGGGCGGGCGGGACGTCCACGCCATCGTCACGGTCACCTCCACCGGCGGCGCCACCGCCACCCGCATCGCCGACCGGGGCAGCGCCGCCGTCGTGATCATGGTGGACTGCTCGGGGTCCATGGAGTACCCGCCCGACAAGATGCGCGGTGCCCGCGAGGCCACGGCCGCCGCGATCGACACGCTGCGCGACGGCACCTCGTTCGCCGTCATCGCCGGTACGCACGTGGCCAAGGAGGTCTACCCGGGCCAGGGCCGCCTCGCCGTCGCCGACCCCGCCACCCGCGCCCAGGCCAAGGAGGCGCTGCGGGCCCTGAGTTCCGGCGGCGGCACGGCCATCGGCACCTGGCTGCGCCTCGCCGACGGCCTGCTGCGCCAGTCCACCGCGACCATCCGGCACGGCATCCTGCTCACCGACGGCCGCAACGAGCACGAGGACCCGGCCGCCCTCCGCGCCACCCTCGACGCGGTCGCGGGCCGCTTCACCTGCGATGCCCGCGGGGTGGGCACCGACTGGGAGGTCAAGGAGGTCACCGGCATCGCGAGCGCGCTGCTCGGCTCCGCCGACATCGTGGCCGATCCCGCGCACCTCACCGAGGACTTCACACGCATGATGGAGAACGTCATGGGCAAGGAGGTCGCGGACGTCGCGCTGCGGCTGTGGACCCCGGTCGGCGTCGAGATCCAGTACGTGAAGCAGGTCGCGCCCACCCTCCAGGACCTCTCCGACCGCCGCAGCGAGGCGGGCCCGCGCGCCGGTGACTACCCGACCGGTTCCTGGGGGGACGAGTCCCGCGAGTACCACGTGTGCGTCCGCGTACCGGCTGCCCACGTCGGCCAGGAGATGCTGGCCGCCCGGGCCACGCTCGTGCTGCCCGGCGCTGCCGGGGAGCCGGCGACCACGCTCGCCCAGGGACTGGTGCGGGCCGTGTGGACGAACGACCTGGCCGCCTCCACCGCCATCAACCCGCAGGTGGCGCACTACACGGGTCAGGCGGAGCTGGCGCAGGCTATCCAACAGGGCCTCGAAGCCCGCAAACTGGGCGATGTCGGCGGTGCGACGGCCAAGCTCGGCCGTGCCGTGCAGCTGGCGAGTGCCTCCGGAAACGCGGACACGGCCAAACTGCTGGCGAAGGTGGTGGATGTCGTCGACGCCGCGGCGGGTACTGTGCGGCTGAAAGCAAAGGTCGCGGATGCGGACGAGATGACTCTTGAAACGCGTTCGACGCAGACCGTTCGAGTGAAGAAGACCTGAGACACCTGAGAAGACCTGACGCGATGACGCAGGCTGAAGGGGGAAGAGCCGCCATGCCGACCTGCCCGAACGGGCACCAGTCCGCCTCCGACGACTGGTGCGAGGTCTGCGGCCACCGCATGGCTGCCGGCCCGGCTCCCTCCTACGGCTACCCGCCCACCACCGGCGAGCCCACGGCCCAGGCGGAGCTCTGCCCGCAGTGCCGGACGCCGCGAGAGGCCATGGCCCCGTTCTGCGAGGAATGCCGGTACAACTTCCTGACGCGTACGCCCACCGGCGCCGGGTTCACCCCGCCGCCGCCCCCGCCGCCGCCGGCGGCCCAGGCCCCCTTCTCCCAGGACCACTTCGAGTACCAGGGCTCCCGCCCGTCCCGGGTCAACCGGCCGGCCGAGCCGCTGCAGCGCGAGGACGACTGGCTGCTGCCGCCTCCGGCGCACGAGCAGCACCAGATGCAGCCGACGCAGGGGGTGCAGGCGATGCACCAGGGGCAGGCCCAGACGTCTGCGCCGCCGTACCAGCAGCAGACCCCTGCGCCGCAGGAGTACCACCAGCCCTTCCCGCCCCAGAACGGCGGTTCCTGGACCGCGACGATCGGCCCCGACCGCTCGTACTTCATGGCGATGATGCAGCGCAGCGGCCCCGAGGCGGCCGGGCTCAACCTGCCCGCGTACTCCCCGGAGCAGCACCTGCCACTGTCCGGCAGCCAGATCACGATCGGCCGCCGCCGCGCCTCCACGGGCGAGTCCCCGGACATCGACCTGTCGGTGCCCCCGGAGGACCCGGGCGTCTCGCACCAGCACGCGGTGCTGGTCCAGCAGCCCGACCGCAGCTGGGCGGTGGTGGACCAGAACTCCACCAACGGCACCACCATCAACGGCGGCGAGGAACCGATCCAGCCGTACGTCCCGGTCCCGCTCTCCGACGGGGACCGGGTCCACGTGGGTGCCTGGACCACGATCACCATCCGCCGGGGCTGAGCGAGCCGGCCTAGGAAGGCTGCGGCTCCCCCAGGGGCCACACGTAGGGACCCTGGGGGTCGTCGAGCCACGACCACTGTCCCTCGGCGCTGACGGTCACCCCGAAGCGCTCCCGGGCAGGGCGGCCCTCACCGCGCCACAGGTCCAGTGCCTCGCGGGGGTGCAGCGTCCCCGCCGTCAGCAGCAGCATGAACTGGAAGCGCTCGTTCTCCACCATCTCGTACGGCAGCTCGTGCGCCGCCCCGGACAGCTCGGCGGGCGCCGCCGTGGCCCCGCGCAGCGGGACGAAGTACGCCGGGGTGTGCAGGAAGCGGCCTTCCGCGAAAGCGGCGTCCCGGACCGTCAGCGCGATCAGCCCGGTCGACAGCGGGGCCAGGATCCGCGCCCCAGGCCGGCACTGGCCGAGCCACGCGTGCGGGATCAGCGGCAGGGTGCAGGTCACCAGGATCCGGTCGAAGGGGGCCCGGGAGGGGCAGCCGCGCGCGCCGTCGCCGGTGACCACGGTGGGCCGGTAGCCGAGCCGGGCCAGGTGCTCCCGGGCGGATTCGGTGATCTCCTCGTCGAGGTCCACGGTGGTGACCCGGTCGTCGCCGAGCCGGTGGCAGAGCAGGGCGGCGTTGTAGCCGGTGCCCGTGCCGATCTCCAGGACGCTGTCCCCCTCGCGCACGTCCAGCGCGTGCAGCATCTTCGCCATCAGGGAGGGCTGGCTGCTGGAGGACACCAGCAGGCCGTCGCGCAGCCGGGTGGCGAGCGGGGTGTCCGCATAGACCCCGCGCAGCCAGCGGGCCCGTTGGGCGGGGTCCGGGTCCTCGCCCCACAGCCTCTCGTGTCCGGCGCCCCGGCCGGTGAAGAAGTACGGGACGAAGACGTGCCGGGGCACCGCCGAGAAGGCCGCCCGCCAGGCGGGGTCCTCCAGCACCCCGGCGGCGGTCAGCTCACGCACCTGGGCGGCGTGCGCGACCTCCCGCAGGTCCCGCGCCTCGGCGGGTGCGGTGCTGCCGTGTGTGCGTGCGGAGCGAGCGGAGTGGGCACCCATGGGTCCACTGTCCTGCGCGCGGGCCCGGGAGGCGAACTCATGGGCCCGCGTACGGGCGAACGCACGTCCCGCGCCCCGGCGGACGGAGCAGCTGACGTACCGGTCCTAGGACCCCGGTCCTCCGTCCGGGTGTCTGAGACGATGGTCGGGTGAATGAGATTCCGCGGGGCACGCTTCAGGAGCAGACCTTCTACGAGCAGGTGGGCGGCGAGGAGACCTTCCGCCGTCTGGTCCGGCGCTTCTACGAGGGAGTCGCGCAGGACCCCCTGCTGCGCCCGATGTACCCGGAGGGGGACCTCGGTCCGGCCGAGGAGCGGTTCGCGCTGTTCCTCATGCAGTACTGGGGCGGGCCGAACACGTACAGCGAGAACAGGGGGCACCCGCGCCTGCGGATGCGGCACGCCCCGTTCCAGGTGGACGCGGCGGCGCACGACGCCTGGCTGGGGCACATGCGGGTCGCGGTGGACGAGCTCGGCCTGGCGCCGGAGCACGAGGCGCAGCTGTGGCGCTACCTGACGTACGCCGCGGCTTCGATGATCAACACGGCGGGCTGATCCGGCGCCGGGCCCGGGCCGGAGCGCTAGACCGGCCGGAGCGCTAGACCGGCCGGACCTGGAGGGCGCCCAGCGCGCCGGTCCCGCCGGGGCGGCGCAGCGCGATCGACCCGTACGGGGTCCGCAGCCGCAGCCAGCCGCCGGAGGCGAGCAGCGCCACCGGCTCCGGGGCACCGCCCGGTGCGGGCGCCCCGCTGGAGACGGTCGAGCGGACCGGCCGCAGGAAGCCGAGCGACTGCGCGGCGTGCACGGCGCGCAGGGGCAGTTCGGTGTCGCCCAGTGTCCGGGACCAGATCTCGCGGCCGATGCGGTCCCGCTCGGACCGGGTCCGGTGCTGCGGGGGCAGGGCCTCGTCGCGGGCCCGGAACTCTGCGACGGCGCCGGCCACGGCGGCCCGGATCGCCTCGGGGCGGGGCAGCCCCGGCACCTGCTGCCAGCCGCCGCGCGGCGGGAGGACCCCGGCCCACGGCGGGCCGGTGACCGGCCCGGGGACGAGGGCGCTCGCGGAGCCCTCGTCCACCGACTCCAGCAGCTCGCCGGCGGACACGGTGAGGTCCAGCGGCAGCGCCGCGAGTGCGGCGAGCCGCACCGTACGGATGGCGAGGACCTCGAACGACGGCGGGCGCCCGAAGACGGCGAGCGCCGGTCCGCCGCCCGCCTGGAGCCGGACCGCTGCGGCCCGGTCGTAGTGCACCAGCCGGCCCAGGAAGGCGGCGAGGTCCGCCGCCTCCCCGGAGTCGGCGAAGCGCAGCTGTCCGGTCATGCCGCGATGCGCCCTTCGGAGGTCTTCCGGGCGGCCGGCGCGGGCTCGTCGAGGTACTCCTCCAGGAAGCGCCTCTCCTCGGCCGTGATGCGGCGGGGCCGCCCCTCGGCGAGGTTGAAGGGCACGACCACGGTCTCCGCGCGGACGTAGACCGTCTCCGGCCGGTCCTCGGTCGCCTCGTCCTTGACCTCGTAGCGGATGGTCAGGGAAGCGGCGCCGATCCGGGTCACCCAGGACTCGATGAGGACCGGCTCGTGGCGGTGCACGAGGGGCAGCTTGTAGTCGATCTCGTGGCGGGCCACGACGGAGCCGCCCGTGAAGGACTCACTGCCCTCCCCGGGCGCCAGGCGGAACATGAAGTCGATCCGCGCCTCCTCCAGATAGCGGAGGAAGACGACGTTGTTGACGTGCCCGAAGGCATCCATGTCCGCCCAGCGCAGGGGGCACCGGTAGTGGTGTCTGGCCATGGTGTCGGCCTCAGCCTCGCGTGAGCTTCTTGTAGGTGGCACGGTGCGGACGGGCCGCGTCCGGGCCGAGACGCTCGATCTTGTTCTTCTCGTACGACTCGAAGTTGCCCTCGAACCAGTACCACTTGGACTCGCCCTCGTACGCCAGGATGTGCGTGGCGACGCGGTCGAGGAACCAGCGGTCGTGGGAGATGACCACGGCCGCACCGGGGAACTCCAGCAGCGCGTTCTCCAGCGAGGACAGGGTCTCGACGTCGAGGTCGTTGGTGGGCTCGTCGAGGAGCAGCAGGTTGCCGCCCTCCTTGAGCGTCAGCGCCAGGTTGAGGCGGTTGCGCTCACCACCGGACAGGACGCCGGCCGGCTTCTGCTGGTCCGGGCCCTTGAAGCCGAAGGCGCTCACGTACGCGCGGGACGGCATCTCGACCTGGCCCACGTTGATGTAGTCCAGCTCGTCCGACACGACCGCCCAGAGGGTCTTCTTGGGGTCGATGTTGGCGCGGGACTGGTCGACGTACGAGATCTTGACGGTCTCGCCGACCTTGATGGCGCCGGAGTCCGGCGTCTCCAGACCCTGGATCATCTTGAAGAGCGTGGTCTTGCCGGCGCCGTTGGGGCCGATGACGCCCACGATGCCGTTGCGCGGCAGCGTGAAGGACAGGTCGTCGATGAGGACCTTGTCGCCGAACGCCTTGGAGAGGTTGTTGACCTCGACCACGATCGAGCCCAGACGCGGGCCCGGCGGGATCTGGATCTCCTCGAAGTCCAGCTTCCGCATCTTGTCCGCCTCGGCCGCCATCTCCTCGTAGCGGGCGAGTCGGGCCTTGGACTTGGTCTGGCGGCCCTTGGCGTTGGAGCGGACCCACTCCAGCTCTTCCTTGAGGCGCTTCTGGCGCTTCTCGTCCTTGCGGCCCTCGACCTTCAGACGCGCGGCCTTCTTCTCCAGGTAGGTGGAGTAGTTGCCCTCGTACGGGTGGGCGCGGCCGCGGTCGAGCTCCAGGATCCACTCGGCGACGTTGTTCAGGAAGTACCGGTCGTGGGTGACGGCCACCACGGCGCCCGAGTACTTGGAGAGGTGCTGCTCCAGCCAGTTCACCGACTCGGCGTCGAGGTGGTTGGTGGGCTCGTCGAGGAGGAGCAGGTCCGGGGCCTCGATCAGCAGCTTGCAGAGCGCGACGCGGCGCTTCTCGCCACCGGAGAGGGTGGTGACGGGCCAGTCGCCGGGCGGGCAGCCCAGGGCGTCCATGGCCTGCTCCAGCTGCGCGTCGAGGTCCCAGGCGTTGGCGTGGTCCAAGTCCTCCTGGAGCTTGCCCATCTCTTCGAGGAGTGCGTCCGAGTAGTCGGTCGCCATCAGCTCGGCGACCTCGTTGAAGCGCTTGAGCTTCTTCATGGTCTCGGCGGCGCCGTCCTGGACGTTCTCCAGGACGGTCTTCGACTCGTCGAGCTGGGGCTCCTGCATGAGGATGCCGACGGTGAAGCCGGGCGACAGGAAGGCGTCGCCGTTGGACGGCTGCTCCAGGCCCGCCATGATCTTCAGGACGGTGGACTTGCCGGCGCCGTTGGGGCCGACCACACCGATCTTCGCGCCGGGCAGGAAGTTCAAGGAGACGTCATCAAGAATCACCTTGTCGCCGTGCGCCTTGCGCGTCTTGCGCATGGTGTAGATGAACTCAGCCAAGAGAAACCGTCCGGCAGATCGATGGTGGGCAGATACACCCCATCTTGCCTGACGTCCACCCCACGGGGGAAACCCGTTCCGGCTCGGGAGGCGGGTGCGGGTGATGCCGCGGGGCGGTGTTCCGGCAGGTCAGCGGAGGCGGGGCGCGTCCGGGGCGGCCCCCGCGAAGTCGTCCGCCGGATCCCGGCCGGCGCCGGCCCGTCCGGCCGGGCGCGGTCCGAGGCCCCGGACCGGGGCCGGCCGGGGGCGCCGGGCCGCGGGCGCCGGGCCGCGGGCGCCGAGCCGCGGGCCGGGCGGCTCTCCTCCTGTCCGCCGGGCGTCAGCGGGGGCGGTAGACGGTCAGGGCGTCCGGAAGTTTGTCGAGGACCAGGGCGGCCGGGGCCTCGGCGTATTCCCCGTCGTACGCGAAGGGGGTGCCCGGCGGGATGTCCGCGATGCGCAGGCTGCGCAGGTGGGTGGCGGTGTGGACCGGGGAACGGCTGAGGGGGCCCGCGAAGGCTGCGGCGAGCAGCCGGGGGCCGGGGCGGCCGCCTCCGTAGACGAGCCGGAGGTCGAGCACGTCCTCGCCGAGGTGCTCGCGGCGGCGGGGGGTCGGGCCGGTGCCGTGGTAGGTGCCGTTGCCCGCGAAGAGCAGCCACACCCTGCGGGGCCGCCCGGCCAGCCGCAGCCCCACGGGGCGCTCCGCCCGCAGCACTCGCCACGAGGCGAGCAGCGCGGCCGGGCCGCCGCCGATGCGGGGTGCCCAGCGCAGCCGGTGCCGCAGCAGTTCGGGGTAGGCGCCGATGCTGAAGGTGTTCAGGAAGTAGCCGGAGTCGTCGTCCGCCGGGCCGGTCTCCCCGCGGGGGCCGGGCGTGAAGCGGCCCACGCCGACGCGCACCGCCTGGCCCGCGGCAACCGCGCGGCAGGTGTCCTCGGCTCCGGTGAGGCCGAGGTCCAGCGCGAAGTGGTTCAGCGTGCCCCCGGGGAACACGGCGAGCGGCACCCCGGCCCGCAGCGCGGCGGTCGCGGCGGCGTTGACGGTGCCGTCGCCGCCGCACACCCCGAGCACGGTGGCCCGGGAGGCGGCCGCCGCCAGTTCCCCGGGCAGGTCCGCGCCGTCGCACTCGACCACCTCGGCCTTGGGCAGCCGCGCCCTCAGGACGTCGACCCCGGCGTCGTCGGCCGTGCCGGACCCGGTGTTGACCACCACGACGAGCCCGGACCCGTCGGGAAGCGCGGGGGCCCCGGAGGCGACCCGCTCGTCGCCGGGTACGACCCGCGCCTCCTCGACACCGCGCGCGATCCGCCGTACGAGGAACCCGGCGCCCACCCCCAGCGCCGCCCCGGCGAGCACGTCGGAGGGGTAGTGCACCCCCGTGTAGACGCGGGAGAACGCCACCGATGCGGCCACCGGAGCCACGACCGCGCCCCAGCCGGGCGACTCCAGCGCCAGCCCGGCGGCGAAGGCGAACGCCGATGCCGAGTGCCCGGACGGGAACGAGGTGGTCTGCGGCTGCGTCGCCAGCTGCCGCACGGCGGGCACCCCGTCCAGGAGGGGCCGGGGCCGGCGTACGGACCATTTGCCGACGGTGTTGATGGTCGCCGAGGCCAGCGCCAGTGAGGCGGCGCCCCGCAGCGCGGCCTTCCGGGCCCGGGCCGAGCCGAAGACGGCGATCGCCGCGGCGGCCCCGCCCCACAGCACTCCGTGGTTGGCCGCCCGCCCGAGCCGCGGCAACACCCGGTCGGCGCCGGGCCAGTGCCGCCGGGCCACCGCGTCGAACAACGCCCGGTCATACCGCGCTGCCGCACCCCGCCAGGTCAGTTGTTGATCACCCATTGCCTTCGCCTACCCCGCGCCCCACCCCCCGAATCAACGCCCCGTCCAGACCCCCGGGCGGCCCAGGCGCGGGCCGCGACGCGGTGGGTCCGCCGCCGACCCGCGGGCGCGCCGGCCGGCTACGCCTGGTCTTCCTCGTCCAGGGGACGCTTGCGCACCAGGAGGACCACCAGACCGCCCAGCACCACCAGGCCGACCGCCAGCGAGGCGATGACCGGGGTCGCCGCCGAGCTGCCGCTGGTGGCGAGGCGCTCCTCGCCGGTGCCGGCCGGGCTTGCCGGGGCCGCAGCGGCGGCGGAGGCCTGGTTCGCGGGCACCGCTTCGCCCCGGGCCGCCTCGGCCACCACCGGCTGCGGCCAGACCGCGGTCGCCGTCGCCGCTGCCGAGGACTGGCTCGATCCGGCGACGATCTGCGCCTGCGCCGGGACCCCGCTGCTGAAGACGCGTCCCACCGGGACCCTGGTCGAGCCCTGGACGGTGACCGAGGCCGTGCCGTCCGGCGTGCCGACGGGGACCTCGAAGTACAGCCGGCTCCCGTTGGCAGCGCTGGTGAGCGGCTGCCCCTCCGAGTCGACCACCCGCACCCCCATCGCCACGGCCGCCGCGTCGGGGGCGACCGCCACGCTCTGCGCCCCCGTCCGCACGGTGACCGGGCCGATCCTGGTGCCCACCGCGCCCGAGACGCTGCCCGGCTCCAGCCTCAGCGAGGCCGGGGGCTCCGGAAGCCGCCCCGCCGACCGCTGGAGGTAGTCGGCGAGCTTCTGCGCGGCCGGGTCGGCGGCCTCCACCTGTGCTCCGTCCGCCAGCCGCCAGATCGCCACCTGGGTCCCGGCCGCGGCGCTCTCCGCGGTGAGCGCCCCGGCACCGGCCGCCTTCGCCAGCCCCGCCAGGTCGTTCAGCTGGGGGTAGGAGTGCTCCAGCACCCAGCGGATGCGGCCGGCCTCGCCGTTCCCGGCGAGCGGGCTGCCGCTCCAGCCGCTCTCCGTGTAGTGGGCCTGGGGCTGTGCATTGCCGGCCACGCCGACCCCGTAGGTCTGGAGCATCCCGCCACCGTCGACCCGCATCTCGTAGAGCCCGGCCGGGATCTGCCGGACCGAGCCGTCGCGGGCGTGCAGGACGGCCTGCCCGTACGTCTTCAGCCCGTCCAGCACGGCGCTCGCGCCCTCCGGGGTTCTGGACGCGGGCCCTCCGGAGTCGGCCGCCGCCGATGCGCCGGGTGCGGCGGCGAGGGCCGCGGCCAGCAGTGCCACCGCCAGCGGCCGCCGCGCGGAACCGCGTACGGGCGCTGTCGGCACCACCCGGGCAGCAGGTCCCGCGCCGGCCACGGGGACAGCAGGAACCGCAGGGACGACAGGAGCCGCAGGAGCGACCGCCGGCGCGCCGGGAGGCGTGGCGGCACGGTGGAGCGAAGAAGGAGCGGAACCAGGAGCGGAGGATGCGGGAACGGCAATCGACACAGTCTTCCCCTTCGGGCCAAAGACCCAAGTGCCCGTGAGTACCGGGGAATCCTAGCTGCCTCGAACACTCAGACCACCGCCGCCTTCTGAGTGGCCATCAGTGCCGGTTCCGCCTTCACGACCCGGCGGAACGCCGCCGTACCCCGGTTCAGGTCGTGCCCGACGGCGGTGGCGTCGATCTCCGCCGAGAACCACCCCCGGTTGCCGTCCCCGTCGGGCGGGTCCTCACGGACCCGCAGCCGTCCGTGCACCACCAGCGGCTCCCCGACCGATACGGAGCCGGCGAGGTTCACGGCGAGGGTGCGCCGGGCCCACACGGTGTAGAAGCTGGTGGAGCCGTCGGCCCAGGCGTCCTTGCGCCGGTCGAAGTACCTCGGCGTGACGGCGAACCGGAAGCGGGCCGAGGGCCCGCTCACCGTCTCCTTGTAGTCGATCTGCGTGGCCACATGGCCGATCAGCGTCACCACGGTGTCGTTCATCGCGGCCGCCCTCCCCCGCACGTCCTCACCCGTACGGACCGTCCGCACGCGCTGGAACCCATGCTGGAGCCGGCCGCCGGTCCCCGCTCGGGCCTGTGGACTACTGGCGGGTTGTGGACAACTTGTTCCCCCCTGCGGCGACCGCCGCGTACTGTTCGCGCACCTCCCGGTAGCGCAGCAGCTCCGCCGCGACCGGCTCCAGTACCCGGGCCCGGCCGCAGCCGGCCGCCGCCTGCCGCAGCCGTCGCTCCGCATCCTGCCCGTACCGCCGTGCCGGGCCCCGGGCCGCGAGCGAGCAGGCCCACTCCACCAGCGGCCCGCCGACGATGCCCGCCACCATCAGCAGCACGGGCGGCAGCAGGCGCGGCTCCAGCACCCCCACGATCTGCCCGGACAGCCACAGCCCGCCGAAGATCTGCAGCAGGGTCATGGCCGCCTGCGCCAGCACCGCCGCCGGCCACCATGCGGGGCGCGGCGGCTTGACCCGCGGCGCCGTGACGGCCGCCCCCAGCGTCACCGCGATCTCGTCCAGCGCCTCCGGGAGGTCCTCGGCCCCGCGGACCGCGGTTTCGCGTACCGCCTGCGCCCAGGGGTCGGGCAGCCCGGCGGCCGCCGCGTCGGCGACCGTCCGTACGGCCTGCTCCACCCGCTGCCGGGCGGTGACCTCCTCCTCGTCCGGCCCGTCCGGGCCGGCGGTCCCGCGGCCCATGGCCGCCAGTGCGGCCAGCCCGGACAGCGTGCGCGGGGCGCGCCGGCTCTCGTACCACCGCCACAGCCGCAGCCACGGTGTGCCGCACGCCTTGCCCGCATTGCGCCGCCAGGCCCGCTCCGCGGCGAGCCCGGCCGCATGCGCGCCGACCGCCTCCGCGAGCCGGTCCTCGAAGTCGGCGCGCGCCGCCTCCCCGATCTCCGGTGCGGGGCGACCATCGACGACGTACAGCGGGCGCAGACGCAGCGCCGCACGGTCGAGATCGGCGGAAATGCGCCGGGTGGCGGCCCCCTTCTCCTGGGTGAACTGTCCGAGGAGCTCGCGCAGTTCCCCGACGCCCTCTCCGGTCAACGCGGACAGCCCGAGGACGGTGGCCCCGGGCTCGTCGTGCTCACCGAGCGCGATGCCGTCCTCGTCCAGCAGGCGCCGCAGGTCGTCGAGGACGAGGTCGACCGCGTCCGCGGGCAGCCGGTCCACCTGGTTCAGCACGACGAACGTCACCTCGGCATGTCCGGCCAGGGGCCTCAGGTACCGCTCGTGCAGCACCGCGTCCGCGTACTTCTCCGGGTCCACCACCCACACCACCGCGTCGACCAGCGCCAACACCCGGTCCACGTGTTCGCGGTGGGCGCCGACGGCGGAGTCCAGGTCCGGGAGGTCGACGAGGACCAGCCCGCGCAGCGCCTCGGCCTCCGAGGTCTCGCGGGGCCGCCGGCGCAGCCGTCCCGGGATCTCCAGCCGGTCGAGCAGCCCGGCCGCCCCGTCCGACCAGCTGCAGGCGATGGGCGCGGCCGTCGTCGGCCTGCGCAGCCCGGTCTCCGAAATCTGCACACCGGCGAGTGAATTGAAGAGCGTGGACTTGCCGCTTCCGGTGGCTCCGGCGATCGCGACGACCGTGTGTTGCGCCGACAGCCCGCGCCGCGCGGCGGCCTCGTCGAGAACCCGGCCCGCCTCGGTGAGGCTCTTGCCGTCGAGGATGCGGGTACGGGACAGCCCGACGAGCTGGCGCAGCGCGTCGAGGCGCACCCGCAGGGCCTGCGCCTCGGGGCTCGGCGGCGGTGAGGGGACCTTGCCGCCGTCGCTTCCGGCCCCGGACAGGGCCCGTACCAGCGCGTCGTCATCGTCGCCGTCCTCGTCCGTCCGCTCGCCGATCCGGCGCGAGCGGGCGATGAAACCGTCGTCCCAGCGGTCTTCGGCGCGGTCGGCCAAGGCGCTCACCGCGTCACCTCTCCTTCTGCAGTACGGACAGCGCGGCGATCAGCTCGGCCTGTGGTTCCGGGCTCACTTCGAGCGCCTCCAGCGGCGCGAGCCGGCGGTCCCGTTCGGCGCGCAGGACCTGCTCCAGGTGTTCGCCGACCAGCTCGCCGCCCCGGTCGCGCAGCCGCACGGCGCTCTGTACGCCGATGCGCTCGGCGAGCTTCTCGCCGGCGGGCCGGGCGCGCCTGCCGCCGAGGAGGGCGGCGACCAGCAGGGCGGCGACCCCGTCGGGGTCGGGGGCGGGCTGCTTGTCGAGCCGGGCGACCTCCTCCTCGGCGAGCTCCTCCAGGACGCGCCGCCAGCGGCGTACGGCCAGGCCGATGCGCTCCGCCGCCTCCCGGTCGGGTGCGGGCAGCGGTACGGCCCCCGCGGCCGGTTCGCGCCGCCAGGCCTCGGCGATGCGCTCGTCGGCGGCGGCCACGGCGCACTGGAGGAGGGCGGCGAGCGATTCGGCCAGCGAATCGAGCAGTTCGTCGGGGGTGGTGTCGAGGGGGTACCCGCGCCACCGGGTCAGCGCGTCACCGGCCAGTACGGCACCCTCGTCGAGCCGGTTGCGGACCCGCTTGCCCTCCGTGCGGAACGCCTCCTCCACCGCCGTGGTCAGCCGTACGGCGGCGGCGTGCTGGGCGGCGACGGCCGAAGCCAGCTCCGGCATCCGGCGCCCGAGGGAGTCCAGCGCGCCCAGCGCCGTGCGCCCGACGGCGTACTGGCGGGCGGCCGGATCCTGCGCGTGGTGGGCGAGCCAGGCGTACAGCGGGGCGACGGCACTGGCGGGCAGCAGCCCGCCCCCGCCGGCCGACTCGGGCAGCTCCGGCACGGTGAACCGCGGTACGTCGCCCAGCCCGGCCCGCGTGAGCAGCGCCCCGTACTGCCGCGAGACCTCGGTGAGCACCTGGTGCGGGACGCGGTCGAGGACGATGACGAGGGTGGCCTTGTACTGCTTGGCGGTGCGCAGCAGGTGCCAGGGCACCGCGTCGGCGTACCGCGAGGCGGTGGTGACCATGACCCAGACGTCGGCGGCGCAGATGAGCTGGGCGGCGAGGGTGCGGTTCTCGACCACGAGGGAGTCGACGTCGGGGGCGTCGAGGAGGGCGAGTCCGCGCGGCAGGGTGGCGACGGTCTCGATGCGCAGGTCGCGGGTGGCGGCGGTCTTCCCCCGACCGGGTCCGCGCGGCGGGTTCCGCTTCGGGGCGGGGACCGGGTCGTCCTCTCCGGGAGGCGCCCAGACCCGCAGCAGATCGGGCAGGACCCGCTTCCCCGCGAACCAGTGGTGGTCATCCGGATGGCAGACGAGTACGGGGACGCGCGTCGTGGGCCGCAGCACGCCGGCTTCACTCACCTGGCGGCCGACGAGGGAGTTGACGAGGGTGGACTTGCCGGCCCCGGTGGACCCGCCCACGACGGCGAGCAGCGGGGCCTCGGGCGCCTTCAGGCGGGGTACGAGGTAGTCGTCGAGCTGGGCGAGCAGCTCGGCTCTGGTCTGGCGGGCGCGGGGAGCGCCGGGCAGAGGCAGCGGCAGACGCACGGACGCGACCCGGTCGCGCAGGGCGGACAGGGCATCGAGCAGCTGAGGCCGAACATCCAAGGTCACCACATGCGAAGAATGCCCAATTTAGGGCCATTTTTGAAGCTTATACGTCCTCTGCGCGCCGACCGCGACTCCAGGGGGACCTTTTGGATAGAGCGGACGAGTGGGACGCAGGCATAACGAGTGCACAACACCCAGGGCGCCGCGGCGCAAAAGCGGTGCGAGAATCGCACCTGCCTGCGATTATCGGGACCGCTTCACCGAACCTCCACATCGTGGCACGCGAGTGAAGCAACCGGGACAAGGCAACCGGAGCCCTATCCTTGACCCGGCACGGACCGCAGTCCCACCCCCACCCCGGGGCTCCAGGCCACCACGGCCACCTTCCGGCCCCCGTAGCTCAGTGGATAGAGCAGGTGCCTTCTAAGCACTTGGCCGCAGGTTCGAGTCCTGCCGGGGGCACTCTCCACTTCGCACCTCAAGCCCTCCCCCCGGGGAGGGTTTT
The DNA here is from genome assembly GCF_040647115.1 of Streptomyces sp. NPDC044571. Lineage (NCBI taxonomy): Bacteria > Bacillati > Actinomycetota > Actinomycetes > Kitasatosporales > Streptomycetaceae > Streptomyces > Streptomyces sp. NPDC044571. The sequence continues at coordinate 74,512 of NZ_JBEZBN010000008.1, read as the reverse complement.
TTGCTCATGCTCGTCGGGCACGACTTCCCGCACCTTGGTCCAGACGCGCCGGAAGCCCGATCCGGCCATGGCCGGCGTGAGCCTGTACGCACGCGCCCCTGCCCTGGCGAGGCCGCGGGCGGGGCGCATGGGCTCGGTCTCCCGCACGGCGATCAGGGGTGTGGCGGCAAGGGGCCGGTCGCCCGGAATTCCGTGCCGGCGTATGCCTCGATGGCTTCGGCAATGAACTGGCGACTACTGTGCGGACTCAGTGCCTGTGCCTGCACATACGCATACATGCCGCTGTAGAGCCGCACGTCGGATCGTTTCTCCAGATAGAGGTCGCTGGTGAATCTCTCCAGATACACCACGCTCACATCAGTGGCGTCGGTGAATTCGAGCAGCGAGAACTGTCCCGATACACCCGGGTGCGCCCCCACCTCGTGAGGAAGAACCTGCACGGTGATATGCGGCTGGGCGCCGAGGTGGGTCAGATGCTCCAGCTGCTCGCGCATGATGTCGCGGCTGCCCACGGTGCGCCACAGCGCGGATTCGTCCAGTACGGCCCACAGGCGCAGCGGGTTGCCGGGGGCAGCCAGTCGGTCCTGGCGCCGCAGCCGTACGTGCAGGCGTGCGGCGGCCTGGTCGGCGGTGGCATGAGGGATCGTTCCTGCGATGACCGCCCGGGCATACGCGGGCGTCTGCAGCAGGCCCGGAATCACCAGGGGCTCGTAGGTCCGGATCGCGGCGGCCTCGGCCTCCAAGCCGATGTAGGCGCCGTACGGGACGTCACCGTAGGCGTTCCACCAGCCCTGTCGGGCCGATTCCCGGGCCAGCCGCATCAGGTCGTCGACGAGCCGCTGGTCCTCGACTCCGTACAGCAGGCAGAGATCGCGCACGTCGCGCGCCTTGATGAGGCGGCGGCCGTTCTCCAGGAGGCTGATCTTGGGTTGCGAGATCAGCAGGTGCTCCGCCACCTGCTGCGTCGTCATGCCGCTGATCTGCCGGAGCCGGCGTAGCTCCGATCCCAGTCGGCGTCTGCTGACGGTGGGGTTGATGTGGGCGCCCACGGGATGCGTGCCTCCGCTCCGAGAACCTTGCTCTGGCGAACAGGCTCCCATGGTCCGGGGGCAGTTGGACCTGCCGTGGCGCCGTGTCGCGCACTGGCGCCAAGCAGTTCGGTTCCGCCGTCGCCTCACGAATTCTCACAGCTCTCGCCGAGGCGCACAGGAATTCCCACTCCCCCCCACGGGACCCATTGGGTCAATTCAGCAATTATATTATTTGCCTCTTGGCGCGAATGGCGGATCGTGCGGAAATCGCCGAGCAAATCCCGGCCCTTTGCATTTTTCTGCGTAATATTCCAGCGACAATGTGACGGTCCTGTGTGACCGAGACCGCCCATTACGCCACCACCCCCTCACAGGAGTTGGCCCCTCGATGACCCTGAATCTCTCTGGCACGGCGCTGAGACGCACAACGCCGGTCTGGATCGCGACGGTACTCGCCACGGTGATCGCCACTGCCGTGGTCGCGGTGACGCCGACCCGGGCACATGCGATCGCAACACCTGTACCCCTGGGCACAGCCGCCAGCTTTGCCGTGCTGGCCGGCTCGGAGATCACCAACACCGGCCCCTCGGTGATCACCGGCGACCTCGGAGTGAGTCCGGGAACAGCCATCAGCGGATTCCCGCCCGGCATCGTGTTCGGTACTCAGCACTCCGGCCCGGTTGACCCTGTGGGCCTCCAGGCCAAGAGCGACCTGGTCGTGGCGTACAACAACGCCGCAGGACAGTCCACGGACGCGATTCTTCCCCCGGACGCCGGGGGCCTGACGCTGGTTCCGGGTGTGTACACCGCCCCTTCCACTCTCGGACTCACCGGCACCCTCACACTGAACGCCCAGGGCAACCCCAACGCCGTGTGGGTGTTCCAGGTCGGTTCGGGTCTGACGACGGCGCCCTCCAGCAACGTCTCCCTCATCAACGGGGCCTCACCCTGCAACGTGTTCTGGCAGGTCGGGAGTTCGGCCACGCTCGACACCGAGACCAACTTCATCGGCACCATCATGGCCCTGACCTCGATCACCCTGAACACGGGTGCGGACATCATCGGACGTGCGCTGGCCCGTAACGGCGCGGTGACGATGGACACCAACACGATCAACCGTGGGACGTGTGACGCAGGCACCACCGGCGGAACCACGGGCGGTATGGTCACGGGCGGCGTCGTCGCCGGCACCACGACAGGCGGCACCACGACGGGCAGCCCGACCACCGGCGGCACCACGACGGGCAGCCCGACCACCGGCGGCACCACGACGGGCGGCGTTCTCGGCGGCCTGCTCGGCGGCGTGACGACGGGCGGCACCAATGGAGGCCTTCTCGGCGGCGTACTCGGCGGGGTGACCACGGGCGGCGGCCTCATCGCAGGTACCACCTCGGGTGGCGTCACGGGCGCGACGACGGCCGGAACCAACGGTGGCGCAACCGGCGGTATCCCCAAGCCGCCCGGCAAGCCCGGCAAGCCCGGCTGGCCTGGCCATGACATCCCCGGCTGGCCCGGCGACGACAGGCACGACAAGGGCGACAAGGGCGACAAGGGCGACAAGGGCGACAAGCACGAAAGCCAGGGCAGGCCCGACCACGGGGATCACGGCGGACCCGACGACAGGCATCACGAGGGGCGCGACTACGGGAACCACGAAGGCCCCGAGTACGGGAAGCACGACGCGCCTGACTCCGAGGACCACGAGGGTCCCGACCACGGTCAGCCCAAGGAATCCGACCACGGGGATCGTGATCAGTACGAGGAGCACGGCGAGCACGACGGCTGGGGACGCGACGAGTGAGTACCCCGCACGCAGGGCGGATCGAACCGTGAATCGCGCGTAGCTCCCGCAGCGGCCTGACGCCCGGGCCGTCACACGCGACACACGAGTAGGACGGGTGGCGCGCGACGGATCGTTCTCGGTTCCGTCGCGCGCCTCTCGCGCAAGCCGGAAGGAGCGGACATGAGCAGTCGGGATGGGAAGGCCGGGTGGGATCGTGCCGGGTGGCATCGCGTCAGCGGACGTGAAGGAAACGGAGCCCTCAGGAGCCGCGCCGGCAGTGAGGGGCCATGACGGCGGTCCGGAATCACACTCGGGGGATTCCGGACCGCGCCGCCCGCTGGGGGTGGGCACAGGGGCCGTCATCGTCCTGTGCCTGGCAACGACGCTGATCCATGTGCTCGTGGTCTTTCTGCACGTGGCGCCGGCGAATGCCGTCTCACAGCTGTACAGCGGGCCGATCAACGCGTGGGTCTATCCGCTCTTCGAGCAGAACTGGCGCCTCTTCGCCCCCGATCCGGAGTCGGTCAACCGGCAGATTTCAGCGAGGACCAGGTACACCGCCCCTGACGGCAGCGTGCACGAGAGCGGATGGTTCGACCTGAGTGCCGTGGACGACTCCGCCGTCGAGCACGACCCCTTCCCGAGCCACACGGCGCAGAACATGCTGCGCCGGGCCTGGAGTTCCTACCTCGAAGCGTTCGGCGGTGACGATGAGCCGCATTCGGAGCGGGCCGTGATGATGCGGACGTACCTGCGCAACATCGCGGCGGACCGCGTCGCCGCCCACCGGCGCGGATCCTTCGACTCCATCCAGCTGCGGGTCATCACACTCCCCGTCACTGCCCCGGACGCATCAGGCGCCACCCGCCCTGCCGCGCCCATCGACACCCGTTACCTGCCCTGGTGGAAGGTGGCCCCCCATGGAACAGACTGAGCCGGCAGCGGCACCGGGACCGGCTCCGGCCGCCGCGACCACCCGACCGGCGGGGCAGCGCATGCTCGACCGCATGGGCAGGCTCGTTGCCCTGCTGGTCGAGCGGCCGGTCTCCTTGTACGCCGCGGCGGTCCTGCGCATCGGGTACGGGCTGCTCTACCTCGTCTTCCTGCTGCGCGAGTTTCCGCACCGTGACGAGATCTGGGGTCCGGGGTCACCGTGGACGCCGGCGCTGGCGCGGCAGCTGTTCGACCAGACCGAGTGGTTCAGCATCCTCACCCTGTCCGACAGCCGGGCGTACTTCGAGGCCTGCTACGCGACTGCCGTCGTAACGTCGGCACTGTTCATGCTGGGTTGGCGGACCAGGGCGGTGTCCGTGCTGTTCGCGGTCGTGGTGGCGTCGTTCCACGCCCGGGCGGTCTTCATGACGGACGGAGGCGACAACCTCTTCCTTCTCATGGCCGTGTATCTCGTCTTCACCGCGTGCGGCCGCCGCTGGTCCCTGGACGCCCACAGGAAAGCGTTCCCGGCAGCGGACGACGGCCGCCACCGGCGCCGGTTCCGTGAGTTCCGCGAGTTCCGCGACACCGCGAGCACCGTGCTGCACAACTGCGGCATGTTCGTCATCGCCGCCCAGGTCTGCTTCCTCTACGGATCCGCCGGCCTGTACAAGGTGCAGGGAAGCTCCTGGGGCAACGGTACCGCCCTCCACTACGTGCTGAACCTCGACCTCTTCCGGCCATGGCCCGGGCTGTCCCTCCTGTTGGACGAACACGCGGTCGCGGTCGCCATCGCCGGCTACTTGACGGTGCTGCTGCAGGTCGCGTTCCCGTTCGTCCTGTTCGGCAGGCTCAAATACCCCGTCCTGATCATGCTGGTGGGCCTGCACCTGGGGATCGCGGTCCTCTTGGGGCTTCCGGTCTTCTCCGGAGTGATGATCGTCGCGGATGCCGTGTTCCTTCCGGACCGCTTTTACCGGTCCCTGGGGCGCCTGTGGCCGCGCTCTTTCCGGCCCGCCGGCTCGGGCAAGACGCCGGCACCGGCCCGAGGGGAATCCGCGCTCGTACCGGCTCAGCCCGGGCCGGCGGGCTCGGTCAGGCCGACCGTCGAAGCCGTGAGCCGGCCACCGGGGCGGTGACCGGAACCGTCGACTTCCCCGACGGCGGCACGACCACTGAGCCACGTGCAGCCACGCCGCACGACGGTCTCCGGCATGGATGCCCTTCCCGGTCCGCCTCCACCCGGACAAGGGCTTCACCCACCAAAGTCCCACTGCCGGAATGTCGCCAGGGGGCATATGCTCATAAACAGGTCGCCGCACTCTCACGTGTGGCGCCCGGAAGGGCGACCCCGGCGTGTGAATGCGCCGGGGTCGTTGCCATCACCGTTGTCGCGCCGCAGGGGACGAGGCGTGATCCATTTCAGCTGATGTGCGCGAGTGGCGCGACTGTGACGTCCTCGATGCGAAAGGGCACCGGATCGGCGCTCTCGAAGCCATTTACGTGGACGCCGCCCCCGATGGACCGGCCATGACCCGGAGGTGGGGTTTGTCGGGTTTGCCCTGGTGGGTCAGCGGGACGTCCTTCAGCCAGTGGACCGTAGTCGGGCGGTGGGCCGGGGAGAGGGTGCGGGTGACCAGGTCGCAGGCCTCGGCGGCCGTCGTGGGGCTCGGGGGGTGGCCCGGGGCCGGGACCAGGAAGGCGCAGACCTCCTCGCCCGTCAGCGGGCTGGTACGGCCCACCACCACCGCCTGGGCCACCCCCGGATGGCGGGCCAGGGCGGCTTCGACCGGCAGGCAGTAGATGTTGTCGCCGTCGACCATCACCACGTCGGCCGCCCGGTCGTCGAGGTGGAGGTAGCCGTCCGGGTCGAGGTGGCCGAGGTCGCCCGTGCGCAGCCAGCCGTCCCGGATCACCTCCGCGGTCAGGTCGGGCCGGTTCCAGTAGCCCGTCATCATCGCCGCGGACCGGATCCACACCTGGCCCGTGCGCCCGGCCGGCAGCGGCCGGTTCCGGTCGTCGCGGACCTCCGTCTCCACGCCCGGCGCGGGCCGGCCGACCGAGGCGAGCAGCTCCGGCCGGTCCGCCACCGCCCTCTCGTGGTCGGCGGGGGTGAGGCGGCAGATCACCGCCGCCTCGTTCATGCCGTACCCCTGCTGCCAGCGGCCGCCCCAGCGGGTCACCGCCTGGCGCAGCCGTTCGGGCAGGACCGGCGCGGCGCCGTACGAGATCACGCTCAGCCCGCGGATCCCCTCGGCCAACGCGGGATCGTCCAGCAGGCGATAGATCATCGACGGCATCAGGTAGGTCGACACCGGTCCGAGGCGGCGGCAGGCGGCCGCGAACTCCCCGGTGGTGAAAGGCGCCAGGAGCTCCACCCGGCCCCCGGAGCGCAGTTCCTCCAGGCAGCGGCCGCCGGAGCGCTGGGCGAGCGAGGTGACCGACAGGTACGTCGGCCGCTCCCCGCCCTCCCGGCTGCGGCGGCCGTCGGTGCGGGCTGCCAGCGCACGGAAGGTGGAGGCCACGCCCTTGGGGGTGCCCGTCGTACCGGCGGTGTACGTCACACGGGCCAGGTCGTCCTCCCCCGCCCGGACGGGCAGCGGCTTCGCCTCGCCCGCCGCTGCCGCGCGCAGCAGCTCGTCCAGGGGGAGCCGGGCCGCGCCCGTGTCGGGCACCGGCAGGTCGTGGACGACGAGGTGGGGGCGGCAGTCCCGGAGGACGAACTCCACGCCGTGGGTGCTGGGGTCGGTGACGATCTGGGTGAGCCGCGCGCCCAGCAGGTGGGCGGCCAGCCTGACCTGCACCACCTCGGCCCGGTTGCCGCCGAACACGCAGGCCAGGCCGGTACCGCGCGCCACCCCGCGATCGGCGAGCACACCGGCCAGCCGGTACACGAGGGCCAGCAGCCCGGAGTACGTCAGCGGGGACGAGCCGGGGCCGCAGGTGCCGAGCGCCGGCCGGTCCGCGTACCGCTCCAACGCGCTGATCAGATCGGTGACGTAACGCGCGGTCATGGTGTCCGCCTCTCGGGGAACGGGGGCACGTCAGGAGATGCCGAAGGCCTTGACCGCCTGGTAGTACGTCCATGCCGTGCTGTCGCAAGCGGTCTTCTTCGCCGGCGGGTACCCGGCGCAGACCCGCCTCATGTCCGCGTGGAAGGCGTCGTCGATACGGGACTTGTGGGTCTCGTACGTGCCCGCCGCCCGGTAGTTGCGGTAGCCGAAGTCGTGGCGGGCGCAGGCCAGGTGGAAGGGGAAGCCGAACGGGTTGTCGGGCGAGGCGGTGCAGAGGTCGGTCGACCAGTCGAAGCGGTACGCCGCCCACCTGGCCCGGTCCGTGCGCGCCCGGGCCCAGGCCTGGTAACTGGCGGCGCTGGTCTGCGTCCATCCGATCAGCACCAGCGGCTTGTCGGCCGGGACGGCCGACGTGGCCGAGGTGGCCGCGGCAGCCGCGGCGGGCGGCGCCAAGGCGAGCACCCCGGCCGCGACCGCGGACGCGAGGACGGGGGCGAGACGGCGGCGGCGCATGGGCGTTTCCCTCCGGGACGGCCGGTACGCAGCTATAACGCCACCTGGCGGCAGGGGTGTCGGAGCGTCGCCCGGCCGGTGGAGCCACCTCTGAGGTAGGGGGCGCGAGCCGTCAGCCGGCACTCAGGTAGGGGGGGCCGCATCAGACCTCAGTCAGAGAGAAAGCTCGTCCTGGGGTGTGACGCGCAGACGGGGCTCCAGGGCCGAGACTGGATCACATGAAGCGCCGTCCCCTCGCCATCGCCACAGGCACCGTGGGCGTCCTCGCCACGGTTGCGTTCGCCCTCCCCAACCTTCCGCCCAATCCGGTGACCGACTCCGTCAACGACACGCTGTTCGAGGAGAAGAGCAGGCATTTCGTGACGGCTGCGGACGCGCCCCGGCACGAGAAGCGGGCGTTCGCCCTGCCGGCATGGATACCCGCGGACGCCACCGACATACGCATACGCGAGCGCAGCTCCGGCAAGGCCCGGGTGATCCGCTTCACGCTCGGCGCGACGCCGCTGGACGGCCCGCAGTGCGCCTCGGGTACGCCGAAGCAGCAGAGCGGGCCGAAGCTGGGTGCCACGTGGTGGCCGCGCGGCACCCGCGCCGAGGAGCGGCCCGAGTGCCGGGACTTCTACCAGTACCAGGTCACGGTGCGCGGGAAGCGGGTCTACGCCTGGACCGACGGGACGCCGTCACCCACGGCCGGCTGAGCGCGGCCCCGGTCGGCGCCGCACTCCGAACTCCCCTGGCCGGCCGGGGCATCGGGAACAGCCGCAGCCGGGCCTGCCGGGAGCGGCTCGTCTACCCTCGTCGGGTGAGGACGTACGTGAACCAACTCGACGCGGGCATGCCGCGGATCGGCGCGCTTCCGACGGGTACGGCCGTGGCGGTGTGGTCCCTGGACACCACGCGGGGGGTGGTCGGCGGCCACCGGGTCGCCGAGGCGCTGCCGATGCTGGACGCGAACGAACGCGAACGGGCCGGGCGGCTGTTGCGGGACGCGGACCGGCAGCGCTACCTGGCTTCGCACGTGGGGCTGCGGGTGCTGCTCGGCGGCTACCTCGGGCTGGCGCCGGAGAAGGTGGAGCTGGTCCGGGAGGACTGCCCTTGCTGCGGTGAACCGCACGGGCGGCCGGCGGTGGCCGGGGGCGGGGTGCAGTTCTCGCTCTCGCACAGTGACGACCTGGCGTATGTCGCGGTGTCGGGCGTGACGGTCGGGGTGGACGTGGAGGTGCTGCCGGGTGCGGCGGCGGTCGCGGACGTGCTGCGGACGTTTCACCCGGCGGAGACGGCGGAGCTGGAGGCGCTGCCGGAGGCGGAGCGGCGGGTGGCGCTGGCTCGGGTGTGGTGCCGCAAGGAGGCCTACCTCAAGGCCACGGGCACCGGTCTGGCGGCGGGACTCGCGGAGCCGTACGTCGGCTCGGGCCGGGTGCCCGCTGCGGTCTCCGGCTGGACCCTGGCGGACCTGGCCGCGCCGGAGGGCTACGCGGCGGCCCTGGCGCTCCGCGCCTGACCCGGGCGGAGTGGCGGGCCGGCTTCCCGGGAGGCCCGCCACGCCGTGTCGAAATCACGGTCGCCACTGGTCATACGGCCATTATCGTGACCGGCATGGACATCCGCCCCGCCCGTACCATCGCCGAACTACAGGCCGCGGAAGGGCTCTTCGACGGCCCCGTCCGCCTCGACCGGTCCGAGAAGTTCCTGGCCGCGCCCGGACACCTGATGCTCATCGCCTACGTCGACGACGTGCCGGCCGGCATGGTCTCGGGGGTTGAGATGACCCACCCGGACAAGGGCACCGAGATGTGCCTGTACGAGCTCTCCGTGGACGAGGGCTACCGGCGCCGCGGGATCGGCCGCGCCCTGACCGAGGCCCTCGCCGCCGAAGCCAGGGCGCGCGGCTGCTACGGCATGTGGGTGGGGGTCGACACCGACAACGAGGCGGCCCTCGCCACGTACGGGTCCGCCGGAGCCCGCGACGAGGGCGTCTTCGCGATGCGCGGCTGGAGCTTCTCCGGCTGACCCGTACGGCGGCGTGTCGTGCGGCCACTCGGCGCACCCTCCGCGCGCCGTGCCCGTGCCTCGCCGAGCATCGGCCGCATGACCGCAATCACCGCGCTGCTTCCGGCCGCCGCTCTGCTGGCGGCGGCCACCGCCCTGCCGCCACACACCGCCGCCGCCACCGAAACGCCCACCGCCGCCTACGTCGTCGTCCTCAAGGGCAGCTCCGCACGCGCGCCGGCCCTCACCCTGGCCAACCAGGCCGCCGAGGCCGGCGACGACGTCGGGGCCGTCTACGACACCGCCCTGGACGGCTTCGCCGTCCGCACCACCGCGGCCCGGGCCGCCGCGCTCGCCGCCGACCCGCGGGTGGCCTCGGTGGAACCGGACGCCGAGTTCCGGATCACCGGCACCCAGACCCCCGCGCCGTGGCCCCTGGACCGGATCGACCAGCGCGACCTGCCGCTCGACGGCTCGTACACGTACGCCACCGGCGGGCGCGGTGTCACCGCGTACGTGGTGGACACCGGGATCAACACCGTGCACCGGGAGTTCGCAGGCCGGGCCCGGGCCGGGTACAACGGGGTGCGACGCGAAACCTCCGCCGACTGCAACGGGCACGGCTCGCACGTCGCGGGGACCCTGGGCGGGGCCACGTACGGGGTGGCGAAGGAGGTCACGCTCGTCGGGGTGAAGGTCGCCAACTGCAAGGGCTCCGGCTCGCTCACGTCCATCCTGGGCGGCCTGGAGTGGATGGTGAAGGACGCGAAGGCGGCCGCCGGCATCCCTGCCGTGGCCAACATGAGCATGGGCGGCAGCCGCAGCTACGCCCTGGACGCGGCGGTGAAGCGGGCGATCAAGGCCGGGATCACCTTCACCGTCGCCGCGGGCAACGCCGCCGGGGACGCCTGTGCGGGATCGCCCTCCGGCGTCACCGCCGCCGTCACGGTGGGCGCGACCGACGTCGCGGACCAGTGGGCGTCGTTCTCCAACCACGGCCGCTGCGTGGACCTGTCCGCGCCGGGCGTGGCCGTCACCTCGGCCTGGAAGGACTCGACCACCGCCCTCGCCCGGACGTCCGGCACCTCCATGGCCGCCCCGCACGTGGCGGGCGTCGCCGCGCTGATCCTGGCGCAGGGTCTGGCGAAGACCCCCGCCGAGGTGGCCGCGGTGCTCGTACGGGACTCCGTACCGGACCGCATCACGGCCGTCCCGGCCGGTACCGCCAACCGGATGCTGCACATCCCGGCCGCGGCACGCTAGGGACCGCGCACGCCAGGACCCGCGGCACGCGGCACGCCGGAGCCCGCCCCCGCGCATCCCCCGGGCCCCCCGCGCACCCCCGGGCCCCCGCGGCACGCCTGCCGCCCGGGCCCGGCCGGGTCCCGCAGCCCTGCCCTGATGGGACATCAATTTCTGTGCGCTTCCGGCGAAAGGAATCCATTGACTTCTCATCACCGCGACGCGTCAATGTCGGCCACCGCACCGGCTCGGCCTCCCCCACACAGCGGGTGGGGGGAGGGTTCGTCTGACGAAGGAGTCGCGACCCAGTGAGTACAACGTTCCGACGAAGAGTTCTGGCCGGGGCGGGCGCCCTGTCCCTGGTCCTGGCGGGCGGCGTGGTGGGCACGGCGGGCACCGCGCAGGCGGCGACCAAGACCACCCCCGTCTTCGAGAACTGTGACGCCCCGGCGCCGCAGCCGGACGGTTCGGGCAACCAGAACTACACGATCACCCTGCCCGACACGGCCAAGGCGGGCGATGTCGTCCCGATCACGATCGACCCGGGTGCGAGCCCGCTGATCCCCGGCTTCTCCGTCACCACGGTCAACACCACCAAGATCACCCTCAAGGTCGGCTCGACGACCCAGGTGGTCACGAGCCCGCCCGAGACCGTCAGCGTCGTGGCCGGGACCCCTCTGGACCCGAAGGCGTTCTCCGGCACCATCAAGATCCCCGACGGCACCGAGGGCACCACGGTCGAGGTCAGGCTCGACCAGGCGGTCACCGACGCCGACCTCAGCGGTTCGGTCTTCACCACCACGTGCATCCCGGCGCCCCGCCCGAGCGCCCCCATCGGCTCGGTCGCGGTGGAGGCCCTGCCCAAGGACCCGGTCACCACCAAGTTGACGCCGAACAGCGGCAAGGCCGGCACCGCGGTCACCGTCTCCGGCGCGAACTTCCCCGCCGGGGCGGTCACCTGCTCCGCCCTGCTCGCGGGCGCGGCCACCGGTGACACCGGCACCGGTACGGCGGATGCCTCGGGCGCCGCCACCTGCAACCTCACCGTCACCAAGAAGGCCGACGCCATCAAGATCGACGGCTCGGTCACCCCGTACAAGTCCTTCGTGTACCTGGAGGACCAGACGGGCGTGAAGAACCCGGTCGACATCGAGGTCCTCCCCGGCCCGCTGGCCCTCGGCCCCAAGGACGGCCAGCCGGCCGTCGCCTTCCCGTCGGTCACCATCAACGGCAAGGCCCAGTCGGTGGTCGGCGTCTTCAACGCCGCGACCGTGCAGGACTTCCGCGGCGGCACCCTCGGCTGGGACGTGACGGCGACCCGTACGCCGTTCCTGAACCAGACGACCGGCCACGCCATGGCAAAGGCGCAGCTCGGCATCCAGCCGTCCTGCACCGTGACCAACCCGGACAGCCCGAGCACCTGCACCGCGGGCGCCCCCGGCGCGATCACCGACACCCCGATGAAGGTGGCCTCGCAGGCCGCCGGCGGGGACGAGCTGACCGGTGGCGAGTTCGCCGTCGGCGGCGCCGGGATGATCCAGCTCCCGCCGTTCATGTTCGCCGACACCTACCAGACGGTCGTCACCTTCTCGATCGCCTGATCACTGCCCTCGCGCCATCCCGGGTGGTGCGGCGCTCACGCGCCGTACCACCCTTCCGCCATCCCGCGCCGCGCGCCCCGCCGCCGCGTACGCCGTGTCCGCCGTGTCGCCCGACTGGAGACCGCCCATGCGCTCCCGCACCCGTCCCCCTTCCGCGTACGGTCTCCTGCTCGGCCTGTTGCTGCTGGGCGCGGGCCTGTTCCTCCCGGCCGCCCCGGTGGCGGCCGCGGACAACGGCACCTGGGCGGTGTTCCCGACACCCCCGGCCGGAGCCGCGACGGCCGACCGGGCGTACTTCTTCCACCAGGGCGCGGCCGGGACCACGGTCGACGACAGCGTGACGATCCTGAACTCCTCCGACACGGAGCTGACCTTCCGGGTGTTCGCCACGGACGCCGGGAACACCCCGACCGGCGGGGCGTTCGCCCTGCTCCCGGTGGACCGGAAGCCGCAGGACGTCGGCGCGTGGGTCGCGCTCGGGCCGCAGGCAGCGACCACGGTGACCGTGCCGCCCAAGGGCCGCAAGGACATCCCGTTCACGGTGAAGGTGCCCCAGGACGCGGTGCCGGGCGACCACGTCGGGGGGATCGCCGCGCTGAACACCGCCCTGGAGGGCGCCCGGCAGGACGGCAAGGTGCGGGTGGCGGTGCAGCGGCAGGTCGGTGCGCGGCTGTACTTCCGGGTGCCGGGGCCGCTGGCACCCGGGCTGAGCGTGGAGGACGTCCGGGTCAACCGCTCGGCTCCGGTGCTGCCCTGGCTCGGGAAGGCCCGCGCCACGGTCTCGTACACCCTGGTCAACCGCGGCAACGTGGTGGTGGAGCCCAGGGTGGCCGTGTCCGCGCGGGGTCTGTTCGGCCGGACGCTGCGGGACGGGTCGGCCCGCGAGCTGAAGCTGGTGCTGCTTCCGGGCCGGCGGGTCGAGCTGACCGAGCCGTGGCCGGACGCTCCGCAGTCGGACCGGGTCACGGTGACCGTCGTGGCGGGGGCCGCCGCCTACCCGGACCTGGCCTCCGAGGCGGAAGCGGAGTTCCTCGCCGTGCCGTGGCCGGCGGTGGGTGCGCTGCTGGTCCTGGCCGGCACGGGGGTCACCGTACGGGTCCTGCGCCGCCGGCGTGGCCGCGCCGGCGGCGACGCAGCCGAGCCCGCACCGGACCTGGCGGGGGCACGGGCGCGCTGATGCGGCCGGGCGGCGGCCCGGGGACGGACCCGCCCCCCGTGTGAGGGTTGCGGGGGGCGGGCCGTTCCACCGGGCGGGCCGTCAGCGGCAGCCGCCGTCAGTGGTTGCGCGGGAAGCCGAGGTCGACGCCCGCCGGGGCCTCCGACGGGTCCGGCCAGCGGGTCGTGACGACCTTGCCCCGGGTGTAGAAGTGGATGCCGTCGTTGCCGTAGATGTGGTGGTCCCCGAAGAGGGAGTCCTTCCACCCGCCGAAGGAGTGGTAGCCCACCGGCACCGGGATCGGCACGTTGACACCGACCATGCCCGCCTGGATCTCCAGCTGGAAGCGGCGGGCGGCGCCGCCGTCGCGGGTGAAGATGGCGGTGCCGTTGCCGAACGGCGAGGCGTTGATGAGCGCCACGCCCTCCTCGTAGGTCTCGGCGCGCAGCACGCACAGCACCGGGCCGAAGATCTCGTCGCGGTAGGCGTCGGAGTCGGTCTTCACGCGGTCCAGGAGCGACAGGCCGATCCAGTGGCCGTTCTCGTAGCCGTCCACCGTGTACCCGGTGCCGTCCAGGACCACGTCGGCGCCCTGGTCGGCCGCACCCTTGACGTAGGAGGCGACCTTGTCGCGGTGGGCGGCCGTGATCAGCGGGCCCATTTCGGAGGTCGGGTCGTTGCCCGGGCCGATCTTGATCTTCTCGGCGCGCTCGCGGATCTTCTCCACGAGGGTGTCCGCGATGGAGCCGACGGCGACGACGGCGGAGATCGCCATGCAGCGCTCGCCGGCCGAGCCGTAGGCGGCCGAGACGGCGGCATCGGCGGCCGCGTCCAGGTCGGCGTCGGGCAGGACCAGCATGTGGTTCTTGGCGCCGCCCAGTGCCTGGACCCGCTTGCCGTGGGCGGAGGCGGTGGTGTGGATGTGGCGGGCGATCGGGGTCGAGCCGACGAAGGAGACGGCCGCGATGTCGGGGTGGGCGAGCAGCGCGTCGACGGCCACCTTGTCGCCGTGGACGACGTTCAGGACGCCCGCCGGCAGACCGGCCTCGGCCGCCAGCTCGGCCAGCTTGTTCGAGGCCGACGGGTCCTTCTCGCTCGGCTTGAGGATGAAGGTGTTTCCGCAGGCCACGGCCAGCGGGAACATCCACATCGGGACCATTGCCGGGAAGTTGAAGGGGGTGATGCCCGCGACGACGCCCAGCGGCTGGCGGATCGCCGAGACGTCGACCCGGTTGGACACGGACGTCGACAGCTCGCCCTTGAGCTGGGTGGTGATCCCGCAGGCCAGCTCGACGATCTCCAGGCCGCGCGCCACCTCGCCCAGCGCGTCCGAGTGCACCTTGCCGTGCTCGGCGGTGATCAGCTCGGCGATGGCGTCGCGGTTGGCGTCCAGCAGGGCGCGGTAGGCGAACAGCACCTTGGTGCGGGCGGCCAACGAGGACTGGCCCCAGCTCTCGAAGGCCTCCTTGGCGACCTGTACGGCGGCGTCGACCTCTTCGGCCGATGCCAGGGCGACCTGCGTGGTGACCTCGCCGGTGGCCGGGTCGGTGACCGGGCCGTAGTTGCCCGACGCGCCCTCGACGGTCTTGCCACCGATCCAGTGGTTGACGGTCTTCATTGCCTTGCTCCTTCACAGATGGCGACGTCGCTGCGCGGCTTGCCGGTCGTACTCTTCGCGGGCTCGGACCGCCGCCGCACGGGTCGCGGTCTCGGCCACAGGAACATCCCACCACGCCTGTGCCGGGGGCGGGCCCGACACAGTGTCGGGTGTTCGGGTCTGTGCGTAGACACATGTGGGCCGGTCCGCCGCACGCGCCTCGGCGAGGGCTTTGCGCAGGTCACCAAGGGTGCGGGTGCGGATGACGGCCATGCCGAGGGAGGCCGCGTTGGCCGCGAGGTCCACCGGCAGGGGGGCACCGTCGTAGGCGCCGTCCGGCCCGCGGAAGCGGTACGCGGTCCCGAAGCCCTCGCCGCCCACCGCCGCGGAGAGCCCTCCGATGGAGGCGTAGCCGTGGTTGTCGAGGATCACCAGCTTGATCGGGACACCTTCCTGCACGGCGGTGACGATCTCGGTGGGGTTCATCAGGTACGTCCCGTCGCCGACCAGCGCCCAGACGGGGCGGCCGGGCGCGGCGAGGGCGGTGCCGAGGGCAGCGGGGATCTCGTAGCCCATGCAGGAGTAGCCGTACTCCACGTGGTACTGGTCGGCCGAGCGGGCCCGCCACAGCTTGTGCAGGTCGCCGGGGAGGGAGCCGGCGGCGTTGATCAGGATGTCGTCGGCGTCGACGAGGCCGTCGAGCAGTCCGAGCACCTGCGCCTGGGTGGGCGGGGCGTCCTCCTCGGCGGCCGGCACGGCGTACGCCTGGTCGACCCGCCGCTCCCAGGCCCTCTTGGCCTGCTGGTACGCCGTCTCGTACGCGGGGGCGACCCGGTGGCCCGCCACGGCGTGCCGGAGCTCGTCCAGGGCCTCCCGGGCGTCGGCGACCAGGGGCCGGGCGGCGAGCTTGTGGGCGTCGTACGCGTCGAGGTTGAGGCCGATGAAGCGGACGGCCGGGTTCTGGAACAGGGTGGCCGAGGCCGTGGTGAAGTCCGTCAGCCGGGTCCCCGCGGCGATCACCAGGTCGGCGCCGCGGGCCAGCTCGTCGGCGGTGGCGGTGCCGGTGTGCCCGACGCCGCCGACATCGGCGGGGTGGTCGTACGGGAGGGCGCCCTTGCCGGCCTGTGTGGAGGCCACCGGGATCCCGGTGGCCTCGGCGAACGCGGCCAGGGCCGCCTGCGCCGCGCTGTGCCGGATGCCGCCGCCGGCGATGAGGAGGGGGCGCGCGGCGGCCCGTACGGCCCGGGCGGCTTCGGCGAGCTCCTCCCGGTCGGGCCGGGGCCTGCGGACGTGCCACACCCGCTCGGCGAAGAACCCGGGCGGCCAGTCGTGGACTTCGGCCTGGACGTCCTGGGGCAGGGCGAGGGTCACCGCGCCCGTGTGCACCGGGTCGGCGAGCACCCGCGCGGCCTGCAGGGCGGCCGGGATCAACGCCTCGGGGCGGGTGATCCGGTCGAAGTACCGGGAGACCGGGCGCAGGGTGTCGTTGACGGAAAGGTCTCCGGCGTAGGGGATCTCGATCTGCTGGAGCACCGGGTCGGCGGGCCGGGTGGCGAAGGTGTCGCCGGGCAGCAGGAGGACCGGGATGCGGTTGACGGTGGCGAGGGCGGCGCCGGTGACGAGGTTGGTGGCGCCGGGGCCGATGGAGCTGGTGACGGCGTGCGCGGACAGCCGCCCGCACTGGCGGGCGTATCCGACGGCGGCGTGCACCATGGCCTGCTCGTTGCGGCCCTGGAGGAAGGGCATGGCGTCGGGGCCGGTCTCCAGCAGCGCCTGTCCGATGCCCGCCACGTTGCCGTGCCCGAAGATCCCCCAGGTGGCGGCGATCAGCCGGTGCCGGCGGCCGTCGCGTTCGGTGTACTGGGCGGCGAGGAAGCGTACGAGGGCCTGGGCGGTGGTGAGCTTCACCGGGTCGCGTCCTCCGTTCGGTAGAAGGGCAGCCGGGGGTCGATGTCCTGGTCCGGCCAGTCGTCCCGGATCCATCCGTGGTCGGGGTGGTCGCGGATGAGCCACTGCCGGGGCTGGTCCGGCGGGCCGGCCATGACGTTGAGGTAGTACATGTCGTGTCCGGGGGCGGCGATGGACGGCCCGTGCCAGCCGTCCGGGATGAGCACGGCGTCTCCGGTGCGCACTTCGCCGAGGATGTCGGTCTTCCCGGCCGGGGAGGGGCTGACACGCTGGTAGCCGAGGCCGGGGACCTGCCCGTGCGGGGCGATCTCGAAGTAGTAGATCTCCTCCAGGCGCGATTCCCGGCCGGGGTGGTACTCGTCGTGCTTGTGGGGCGGGTACGAGGACCAGTTCCCGCCGGGGGTGAGGACTTCGACGGCGATGAGGCGGTCGCAGGTGAAGACGCCGGCGGCGGCGAAGTTGTTGACCTGGCGCGAGCAGGTGCCGGCCCCGCGCAGCTCGACGGGGACCTCGGAGGCCGGCCCGTGGCGGGCGGGCAGGACGTTCTCGCACCGGGCCCCGGCAAGCGCGAAGCGCCCCCCGGCGGGGGAGGTGATCGACGCGTGCCCGTCCCGGGGGAGGTACGCGAAGTCGGTCGCCGCCGTGAACACGCTGTCCCGCCCGCGCAGTTCGATCACGGCCTCCGCTGCGGGGGGCCCTCCCCGGGCGGGCTCCGCGCAGCGGACCCGGCAGGCTCCGGCCAGCGGGAGCACGATCCACTCCGCGTCGCCGCACTCGAACCCGTACGTCTCTCCCGGCTCCAGGGCCAGCACCCGCAGCCGGGTGTGGGCCATCCCCCACTCAGACACCACCGGCACGGCCGAGCACCTCCTCCACTTCCTCCGGGTACGGCATCGCCGAGGAGCAGGCCAGCCGCGAGGCCACGATGGCCCCCGCCGCGTTGGCGTAGCGGACCACCCGCTCCAGGTCCCAGCCCGCGAGCAGGCCGTGGCAGAGGGCGCCCCCGAAGGCGTCGCCCGCGCCCAGGCCGTTGACCACCTCCACCGGCACCGGTGCCGCCTCCACCACCGTTCCGTCGCGCCGGGCCGCCAGCACGCCGTCCGGTCCGCGTTTGACCACCGCCAGCTCCACCCCGGCGGCCAGCAGGGCCCGCGCCGCCGCGCGGGGGTCGGACTCGCCCGTCGCGATGGCGCACTCCTGTGCGTTCCCGACGGCCACGGTGGCCAGCCCCAGCGCGTGCGCGTAGGGCCCGCCCGGTTCGTCCTCCCACAGCATCGGCCGCCAGTCCAGGTCGAAGACCGTGATCCCGGCCTTGGCCCGCGCCTCCAGCGCGGCGAGGGTCGCGGACCGGCTCGGCTCCGCGCTCAGGCCCGTTCCGGTCATCCAGAACACCCGCGCCGCCCGTACCGCCGCCAAGTCCAGCTCCCCGGCCCCGATCTCCAGGTCGGGCGCCTTCGGCCACCGGTAGAAGTACAGCGGGAAATCGTCCGGCGGGAAGATCTCGCAGAACGTCACCGGCGTCGGGTACCGCTCCACCTCCCCCACCCACCGGTCGTCCACCCCGAACGCCCGCAGCTCACCGCGCAGATACGCCCCGAAGGGATCGGCTCCGGTCCGGGTGATCACCGCCGTCCGGCGGCCCAGACGCGCCGCCGCGACCGCGACGTTGGTCGGGGAGCCGCCCAGGAACTTCCCGAACGTGTCCGCCTCCGCCAGCGGTACGCCGGATTTCAGCGGGTAGAGATCCACCCCGATCCGCCCCATCGCGATCAGGTCGAACATGACTTCGTCCGCGGTGGTCACACGCAGTCCTCCCACTCGTCCCACACCCCTAAGGTGGCCGTCATGACGTCCTCCCCACCCCCGTTGACCCGTATCCGCATCGGTTCGGCTCCGGACTCCTGGGGTGTCTGGTTCCCCGACGATCCCTTGCAGACCCCGTGGGAGCGTTTCCTCGACGAGGTGGCCGAAGCCGGGTACGAGTGGATCGAACTCGGGCCCTACGGCTACCTCCCCACCGATGCCGCCCGGCTCACCGACGAGACCGCCAAGCGCGGCCTGCGCGTGTCCGCGGGCACCGTCTTCACCGGACTCCATCACGGGCCCGCCGTCTGGGAGCAGACCTGGGAGCACGTGTCGCGCATCGCGGAGCTCACCCAGGCCATGGGCGCCGGGCACCTCGTCGTGATCCCCTCGTTCTGGCGGGACGACAAGACCGGCGAGGTGCTGGAGGACCGCACCCTCACCCCCGGCCAATGGCGTGAACTGGCCGGGCAGACCGAGCGCCTGGGCCGGGAGGTGCACGACCGGTACGGGCTGCGGATCGCCGTCCACCCGCATGCCGACACCCACATCGACACCCCGGAGAACGTGGCCCGCTTCCTGGACGCGACCGACCGCGACCTGGTCTCCCTCTGCCTGGACACGGGGCACTACGCGTACTGCGGCGGCGACAGCGTCCAGGCCGTCGAGACCTTCGGCGAGCGGATCGGCTACCTCCACCTCAAGCAGGTGGACCCGCGGATCCTGGCCGAAGTCGTCGCGGACCAGGTGCCCTTCGGGCCGGCCGTGGCCCGCGGGGTGATGTGCGAGCCGCCGTCGGGGGTGCCCGCGCTGGAACCCGTACTCGCCGCCGCGCAGCGGCTCGGGGTGGACCTGTTCGCCATCGTGGAGCAGGACATGTACCCGTGCCCGCCCGACCGGCCCCTGCCGATCGCCCGCCGCACCCGCGCCTACCTGCGCTCCTGCGGCGCCCGCTGACTCCGAGCCGCACCGAAGGGAACCCACACCATGAGCATGCTCGGCATCGCCGTCCTCGGTACGGGGAAGATGGGCGCCGACCACGTCCGGCGGATCGGGCGGACGGTCGGCGGAGCCCGGGTGGTGGCGGTCGCCGATCCGGACGCGGACCGGGTCAAGGAGGTCGCCGCGGGTCTCGACGGCGCGAGCGCGCACACCGACCCGGCGGCCGCGATGGCCGCTCCCGGCGTCGAGGCCGTGCTGATCGCCTCCCCCGGGCCCGCCCACGAGGAAGCGATCCTGCACGCCCTGCGGCGGGAGCTGCCGGTGCTGTGCGAGAAGCCGCTGACCCCGGATCCGGAGGGGGCGCTGCGGGTGATGGAGGCCGAGCAGCGCCTGGGCCGAAGGCTGGTGCAGGTGGGGTTCATGCGGCGCTTCGATGCCGAGTACGAGCGGCTCAAGGAGCTGCTGGACGCGGGCGGGATCGGCCGGCCGCTGTTCCTGCACTGCCGGCACCGCAACGCGGCCTCGCCGTCCTTCTTCACCAGCGACATGCTGATCAGCGATTCCGTGGTGCACGAGGTCGACGCGGCACGCTGGCTGCTGGGGCAGGAGATCACGGCGGTGTCGGTGTTCTCCCCCACTGCGACCTCGGCGGCTCCCGAAGGACTGCGCGACCCGCGGCTGGTCCTGCTGGAGACCTCCGGCGGGGCGGTCGTGGACGTGGAGATCTTCGTCAACTGCGGGTTCGGCTACGAGGTCCGCTGCGAGGCGGTGGGCGAGGCCGGCAGCGCGCTCATCGGAGGCGGTGAGGGGATGCTCGTCCAGTCGGCGGGGCGCCGGTACGGGGAGATCTCCCAGGACTTCACCGTCCGCTTCGCCGACGCGTACGACCGCCAGCTGCGGCGGTGGGTGGCCGCGGCGGCCCGGGGCCGGGTGGCCGGGCCCGACGCGTGGGACGGCTACGCGGCGGCCGCCGTCTCCCGGGCGGGCATCGCGGCCGCGCGCGGCGGCGTACGGGCAGCGGTGGAGCTGGTGGAACGGCCGGCGCTCTACCGCTGACCCGGCCGGGCCCGCTCCGCCCGTCACGTGTCACGTACGTCACGGGTGTCGCGCGCGTGTCACGCATGTCCGCGTAACGCGGGATTTCCGTCACAGGCAGTCGACAGCCGCTCCCCCGCCTTCACCGTCCGTCGTTCTCCGGGCACTACCCGAGTGATCGTCTGTGTCCGCGCGCGGGCTCCCCCGACGGCCTCCCGGCCGGCCCCGTGGCGTGGACAAGGAGGTGTCGTGCATGAGCGACCGGCAGCTGTGGTCGTACAAGGAGATCGCCGCCCACATCCGGGTCCAGCCGGACACGGTGCGCTCGTACCGCAAGCACGGGCTGCTCCCCGCGCCCGACCACGTGGAGGGCGCCAAGCCGTACTGGTACCCCGCCACGATCCACGCCTGGGTGGCCCGCCGGCCCGGGAACCGGGGGCGCCGCGAGGAGTGACCCCGGCAGGACCGTGCCCGGCGCGGTGCCGGTGAGCGCGGTGCCGCGCGGGGCGGCGAGCCGTGCCCCCACGGACCGGAGCGTGGGCAGCCCTCGCATTCATACCCCCTAGGGGTATAGTCTTCGGGTGTCGGCAGGCCCGTGGCGTGACACCGTGGCCTTCCGCGACCCGATACGCCCTTGAAGAGGAGAACGACATGACCGCCGAGACGGACACCCAGACCACCACCGTCTACCGGGTGACGGGCATGACCTGCGGCCACTGCGAGGGCGCGGTGACCACCGAGCTCTCCGCCCTGCCCGGCGTCAGCTCGGTCAAGGCCGTCGCCGCCACCGGCGAGGTCACCGTGGTCTCCGCGGCCCCGCTCGCCGAGGAGGACGTACGCGCCGCCGTGGACGAGGCCGGATACGCGTTCGCGGGGACCGCCTCCGGGCGCTAGCCGGCCCGAGCCGGGCCCGGGCCCGCCGGACCCGGGCCCGCCGTCCCGCCGCCCCTCCGTGCAGTACCCCGCCGAGCCGTACCGGCCAGCTGATACTGGACCTGTACGGCTCGGCCCACCCCCTGGAGCCGGATCAGCATGAGCACGAACACCAGCAGCCCCATAGCCGCGGCGCCGCCCGCGGACACCTCCGAGGTCGAGCTGTCGATCGGCGGGATGACCTGCGCCTCCTGCGCGGCCCGCATCGAGAAGAAGCTGAACCGGATGGACGGGGTCACCGCCACGGTGAACTACGCCACCGAGAAGGCCCGCGTGTCCTACGGCGGCGCGGTCCAGGTCGCCGACCTGATCGCGACCGTCGTGAAGACGGGATACACGGCGGCCGAACCCCCGCCGCCGCAGCCTGAACCGGCGGCGGCGCCGCCAGGGGAAAGGACCTCCGAGCCGGCCGCCGAGGACCGCGAACCGGCCGCCCTCCGCGTGCGGCTGCTGGTCTCCGCCCTCCTCGCCCTGCCCGTCGTGCTGCTCGCGATGGTCCCCGCCCTCCAGTTCGACAACTGGCAGTGGCTCTCCCTGACCTTGGCCGCCCCGGTGGTCGTCTGGGGCGCCCTCCCCTTCCACCGGGCCGCCTGGACCAACGCCCGGCACGGCGCCGCCACCATGGACACCCTGGTCTCGGTCGGCACCCTGGCCGCCTTCACCTGGTCCCTGTGGGCCTTGTTCTTCGGGCACGCAGGAATGCCGGGCATGCGGCACGGCTTCACCTTCACCGTCACCCGTACCGACGGCTCCTCCACGATCTACCTGGAGGTCGCCGCCGGAGTCGTCGCCTTCATCCTGCTCGGCCGCTATCTGGAGGCCCGCTCCAAGCGGAAGGCGGGCGCGGCCCTCAGGGCCCTGATGGAGCTCGGCGCCAAGGACGTCGCCGTCCTGCGCGGCGGCAGCGAGGTACGGATCCCGGTCGGGCAGCTCGCGGTCGGCGACCGGTTCGTCGTGCGCCCGGGGGAGAAGATCGCCACCGACGGGACGGTCGTCGAGGGCAGCTCCGCCGTGGACGCCTCCATGCTGACCGGCGAGTCCGTCCCGGTGGAGGTCGCCGTCGGCAGCCTGGTCACCGGTGCCACCGTGAACGCCTCCGGCCGCCTCGTGGTCCAGGCCACCCGAATCGGCGCCGACACCCAGCTCGCCCGGATGGCCAGGCTGGTCGAGGACGCGCAGAACGGCAAGGCCGAGGTGCAGCGGCTCGCCGACCGCATCTCCGCGGTCTTCGTCCCGGTCGTCCTGCTGCTGGCCCTCGGCACCTGGGTCACCTGGCTGCTGATCACCGACGACCCGGCCGCCGCCTTCACCGCCGCCGTGGCCGTCCTGATCATCGCCTGCCCGTGCGCGCTGGGCCTGGCCACCCCGACCGCCCTGATGGTCGGCACCGGACGGGGGGCGCAGCTCGGGATCCTGATCAAGGGGCCGGAGGTGTTGGAGTCCACCCGTCGAGTCGACACCGTCGTCCTGGACAAGACCGGAACGGTCACCACCGGCCGGATGGTCCTCGCGGGCGTGCACGCCGCGGCCGGGACGGACGAGCGTGAACTGCTGCGCCTGGCCGGCGCCCTGGAGCACGCCTCCGAACACCCGATCGCCCGCGCCATCGCGGCGGGGGCCGCCGAGCGGGCGGGAGCGCTGCCCGTGCCGGAGTCCTTCGACAACTTCGCCGGGCTCGGCGTCCAGGGCGTCGTGGACGGGCACGCCGTCCTGGTCGGCCGCGAGCAGCTGCTGGCCGAGTGGTCGATCGGCCTTCCCGGCGAGCTCGCCGCGGCCAAGGCGGAGGCGGAGGCGGCGGGCAGCACCGCCGTGGCCGTGGCCTGGGACGGCCGGGCACGCGGGATCCTCACCGTCGCCGACGCGGTCAAGGGGACCAGCGCCGAGGCGGTGTCCCGGCTGCGGGCGCTCGGCCTCACCCCGGTCCTGCTGACCGGCGACAACAAGGCCGTCGCCGAGACGGTGGCCCGGCAGGTCGGCATCGACGAGGTGATCGCCGAGGTGCTCCCCGAGGACAAGGTGGACGTCGTACGCCGCCTGCAGGCCGAGGGCCGTACGGTCGCCATGGTCGGAGACGGGGTCAACGACGCGGCGGCCCTGGCCCAGGCCGACCTGGGGCTCGCCATGGGCACCGGGACGGACGCCGCGATCGAGGCGGGCGACCTGACCCTCGTACGGGGGGACCTGCGGGTCGCGGCGGACGCGATCCGGCTCTCGCGGAGGACCCTGGCCACCATCAAGGGCAACCTGTTCTGGGCCTTCGGCTACAACGTGGCGGCGCTGCCGCTGGCGGCCGCAGGCCTGCTCAACCCGATGATTGCGGGGGCCGCGATGGCGTTCTCCTCCGTTTTCGTGGTGAGCAACAGCCTGCGGTTGCGATCCTTCCGGTAGGGGCCCCTCCTCCCCACTCCGTCCACACTTCCTTCACAGGAGACGCAGATCACAGTGACTGCAACGTAACCATCGGGCACTGGAGTGGGTCTAATGGGGCGGTGCCAGGAACGTCTTGGGGGACGTTCACGGAGGTCTTGGGGGACATCCGTGGCACCAGCCGGCCGGGACGCGTGCCCGCGGGAAGCTTTGAGCGGCCCTCCCGACCCGAACGGGTCCCGGCACACTGACGCCCCGGCTCGGGTCCCGTGGGGGGAATCCGTTCCGGGGAAAGGAAAGCGCCCCGCCCGTCGACCCGTGGGGGGATCGACGGCGGGGCGCTTTTCGTACGCGCGGGGAGAGCCTCGGGTCAGCGGGCCTCGACCGGGACGAAGTCGCGCAGGACCTCGCCGGTGTAGATCTGGCGCGGGCGGCCGATGCGGGAACCCGGCTCCTTGATCATTTCCTGCCACTGGGCGATCCAGCCGGGGAGGCGGCCGAGCGCGAAGAGCACCGTGAACATCTCGGTCGGGAAGCCCATGGCCCGGTAGATCAGACCGGTGTAGAAGTCCACGTTCGGGTAGAGGTTGCGCGAGACGAAGTACTCGTCGGCCAGCGCGTGCTCTTCCAGCTTGAGCGCGATGTCGAGCAGCTCGTCGCTCTTGCCGAGCGAGGACAGGACGTCGTGCGCCGCCGCCTTGATGATCTTCGCCCGGGGGTCGAAGCTCTTGTAGACGCGGTGCCCGAAGCCCATCAGGCGGACGCCGTCCTCCTTGTTCTTCACCTTGCGGATGAAGGCGTCGACGTCGCCGCCGTCGTTCTTGATGCCTTCGAGCATCTCCAGGACGGACTGGTTGGCGCCGCCGTGCAGCGGACCCCACAGGGCCGAGATGCCGGCGGAGATCGAGGCGAACATGTTCGCCTGCGAGGAGCCGACCAGGCGCACGGTGGAGGTCGAGCAGTTCTGCTCGTGGTCCGCGTGCAGGATCAGCAGCTTGTCGAGCGCCGAGACCACGACGGGGTCGAGGTCGTACTCCTGGGCGGGCACGGAGAAGGTCATGCGCAGGAAGTTCTCGACGTAGCCGAGGTCGTTGCGCGGGTAGACGACCGGGTGGCCGACCGACTTCTTGTACGCGTAGGCCGCGATCGTCGGCAGCTTGGCCAGCAGGCGGATCGTCGAGAGGTGGCGCTGCTTCTCGTCGAACGGGTTGTGGCTGTCCTGGTAGAACGTCGACAGCGCGCTGACCACGGAGGACAGCATCGCCATCGGGTGCGCGTCGCGCGGGAAGCCGTCGTAGAACCGCTTGACGTCCTCGTGCAGCAGCGTGTGCTGGGTGATCTCGTTGCGGAACGACGCGAGCTGGTCGACGGTCGGCAGCTCACCGTTGATCAGCAGGTACGCGACCTCGATGAAGGACGAGCGCTCCGCCAGCTGTTCGATCGGGTAGCCGCGGTAGCGCAGGATGCCCTGCTCACCGTCGAGGTAGGTAATCGCGGACTTGTAGGCCGCGGTGTTGCCGTAGCCGCTGTCCAAGGTGACGAGCCCGGTCTGGGCCCTCAGCTTCGCGATGTCGAAGCCCTGGTCACCGACGGTGCTCTCGACCACCGGGTAGGTGTATTCACCGTCCGCGTACCGGAGTACTACAGAGTTGTCGCTCACGTCATCCCTCACCGACGTAGTGCCTCTTCTTCGAGGTGCCCTGACTGCCTCTACCTTCCCCCATTTGGCGCAGGAGAGTGCACTCGGGGTCGGCCTTTGGTCCTTTTGACGGCACTGAGTGCCTTCAACCTGCTCATCCTGCCCCCTCCGCACGGGTGGCGGAACCCCAAATGATCGATCATTTAGGTGATGTTTCCCACCGGTATGCGGCCGGACAGCCGGGGGGCGACCGCCGTGTACCTCCTGCCTGCGGAAACCGTACGCACAGCCTGGCCGAGGGCCTTGCGGGACCCGACCAGGACGACCAGTTTCTTCGCCCTGGTCACCGCCGTGTAGAGCAAGTTGCGCTGGAGCATCATCCAAGCCCCCGTGGTGACGGGGATCACCACGGCCGGGTATTCGCTCCCCTGGGAGCGGTGGATGGTGACGGCGTAGGCGTGCGCCAGCTCGTCCAGCTCGGTGAACTCGTACCCGACCTCCTCGTCCTCCTCCGTCCGGACCGTCAGCCGCTGTTCGACCGGGTCGAGGGCGGTGACCACGCCGACGGTGCCGTTGAAGACGCCGTTGGCCCCCTTCTCGTAGTTGTTCCGGATCTGGGTGACCTTGTCGCCGACGCGGAAGACCCGGCCGCCGAACCGCTTCTCCGGCAGATCCGGCCGGGCCGGGGTGATCGCCTGCTGCAGCAGGCCGTTGAGGGTCCCGGCGCCCGCCGGGCCGCGGTGCATCGGCGCGAGCACCTGCACGTCGCGCCGCGGGTCCAGCCCGAACCTGGCCGGGATCCGGCGGGCGGCCACGTCCACGGTGAGCCGGCCGGCCTCCTCGGTGTCCTCCTCGGGGAAGAGGAAGAAGTCCGGCAGCCCGTCGGTCAGGGGCGGCAGGCCGGTGTTGATCCGGTGGGCGTTGGTGACCACGCCCGACTGCTGGGCCTGCCGGAAGATCCGGGTCAGCCGGACCGCGGGCACCGGGCCGTCCTCGGCCAGCAGGTCCCGCAGCACCTCCCCGGCGCCGACCGAGGGCAGCTGGTCGACGTCCCCGACCAGCAGCAGATGGGCACCGGGCGCCACGGCCTTGACCAGCTTGTTCGCCAGCAGGAGGTCCAGCATCGAGGCCTCGTCCACCACCACGAGGTCGGCGTCCAGCGGCCGGTCCCGGTCGTACGCCGCGTCCCCGCCCGGCTTGAGCTCCAGCAGCCGGTGCACGGTGGAGGCCTCGGCGCCGGTGAGCTCCGAGAGCCGTTTCGCGGCCCGGCCGGTGGGCGCGGCGAGCACCACCTTGGCCTTCTTGGCGCGGGCCAGCTCCACGATCGAGCGCACGGTGAAGGACTTGCCGCAGCCGGGCCCGCCGGTGAGGACGGCGACCCGGCGGGTGAGGGCCAGCTTCACGGCGTCCCGCTGCTCCGGCGCCAGCGTGGCCCCGGTGCGCGTCGCCAGCCAGGTCAGCGCCTTGTCCCAGTCCACGTCCCGGAAGGAGGGCATCCGGTCCTCCTCGGCCTGGAGCAGCCTGCGCACCTGCCCCACCAGCGACAGCTCGGCGCGGTGGAAGGGCACCAGGTAGACGGCGGTGAGCGGCGGCCCGCCCTGCGGGTCGGGCACCGGTTCGCGGACCACGCCCTCCGGGTCCGCGGCCAGTTCGGCCAGGCATTCGATGACCAGCCCGGTGTCGACCTGGAGCAGCTTGACCCCGTCGGCGATCAGCCGCTCCTCGGGCAGGAAGCAGTGGCCCTGGTCGGTGGACTGGGACAAGGCGTACTGGAGGCCGGCCTTGACCCGCTCGGGGCTGTCGTGCGGGATGCCGACGGACTGGGCGATCTTGTCGGCGGTGAGGAAGCCGATGCCCCACACGTCGGCGGCGAGCCGGTACGGCTGGTTCCGGACCACCGAGATGGAGGCGTCGCCGTACTTCTTGTAGATGCGGACGGCGATGGAGGTGGAGACGCCGACGCCCTGCAGGAAGACCATGACCTCCTTGATGGCCTTCTGCTCCTCCCACGCGGCACCGATCATCTTCGTCCGCTTGGGGCCGAGCCCCGGCACCTCGATCAGCCGCTTCGGCTCGCTCTCGATCACGTCCAGGGTGTCGGTGCCGAAGTGCTCGACGATGCGGTCGGCGATCCTCGGGCCGATGCCCTTGATCAGGCCCGAGCCGAGGTAGCGCCGGATGCCCTGGACGGTGGCCGGCAGGACGGTGCGGTAGTTCTCCACCGTGAACTGTTTGCCGTACTGGGGATGGGAGCCCCAGCGGCCCTCCAGGCGCAGCGATTCGCCGGGCTGCGCTCCGAGGAGGGCGCCGACGACCGTGAGCAGGTCACCGCTGCCGCGGCCGGTGTCGACCCGGGCGACGGTGTAGCCGCTCTCCTCGTTGGCATAGGTGATGCGTTCGAGGACGCCCTCGACCACCGCCAGTTGCACCGCCCCGTGGATTGCCATGGCACGAAGCTACCGCCCGGCGCGGACAACCCGTCAGGCCTGTGGACAACGAGGAACGGAAGGGCCCCGAAACCCAGAAGGAGGTCCGGCCTCGCGGCCGGACCCCCTCACGGTTACCCCTCCCGTGCCGGACTTCCCGATCCCCCCAGATCCTCCCCCGGAAGTACCGACGCACCATACGACCCGCCATGGCGCCCGGGGGTTGCACATCGATCCGGAACTTTACGTTTCCATTACCTGGCGGTCCGTACGGCGGGCACCCGGGCGGCCCCGTACCTGGAGCGGGTGTGGATCGCCGAGCTGGACGGCCGCCCGGTCGGCTCGGTGATGTGCGTACGCGAGGACGGCTTGCCCGGCACCGCGCGGCTGCGGCTGCTCCTCGTCGAGCCGGAGGGCCGCGGGCACGGAATCGGGGCCCTGCTCGTGGACACGGTCGTCTCCTTCGCCCGCTCGGTGGGCTACCACGAGCTGGTGCTGTGGACCAACGACGTGCTGACCTCGGCCCGTTCCCTCTACCTGCGCGCCGGCTTCACCCTGGTCGCCGAGCGCCCGCACCGTTCGTACGGGGTGGAGCTCACCGGGCAGGACTGGCGGCTGCCCCTGCAGGAGGACTCCCCGCGCTGACCCCGGCCGCAGCACCCCCCTCCCCACGGGCTCCGGTACGGGTTGCCGCGCGGGCGGGGGCCAGCGAGGTCAGGGCCACCCCGCCGACCAGCAGGACCGCGGCCAGCCAGCGCAGCCCGGAGACCCCCTCGCCGAGGACCAGGGCGGCCGAGGACATCCCGAACACCGGCACCAGCAGCGAGAACGGCGCCACGGAGGAGGCCGGGTAGCGGCGCATCAGATGGCTCCAGGCACCGAAGCCGAACACCGTGGACACCCAGGCGACGTACACGATGACGCCCGCCCCCGACCAGTCCAGCCCGCGCAGCGCGGCCAGGTCCCGCTCGGGCCCCTCCAGCAGCAGCGAGAGCGCGAACAGCGGCAGCACCGGGACCGTGCACACCCACACCATGAAGTTCATCGCGTCGGGCGGAGCGGCCTTGCGGGTGAGCACGTTGGACACGCCCCAGCAGGCGGCCGCGGCGACGACCAGGGTGAAGCCGAGCACCGGCCCCGAGGTGCCCCCGTCGACGGCGGCGACGACGATCCCGGCCAGCGCGACGACCATGCCGGCCATCCGGACCCGGCCGGGCCGCTCGCGCAGCACGACGGAGGCGAGGGCGGCGGTGAAGACGGCCTGGACCTGCAGGACCAGGGAGGAGAGCCCGGCCGGCATCCCCGCGGCCATGCCCGTGAACAGCAGGCCGAACTTGGCGACTCCGAGCGCCGCCCCCACCCCGAGGATCCACTTCCAGGCGACCTTGGGCCGGCCGGTGAAGAAGACGGCGGGCAGGGCGGCGACGAGGAAGCGCAGGGCGGACAGGAGCAGGGGCGGGAAGTGGCCGAGACCGATCTGGATGACGACGAAGTTGAAACCCCAGACGGCGGCGACGAGTACGGCGAGAGCGGTGTGTACGGGACGCATGCTCCGAGCATCGGCGCCCGGACCATGTAGCACCAGCGCGGATCTCTTCCGGGATGGATGAAGCATTGCTTACGCCTACGATGGGCGCATGCTCGATCTCGCCCGGCTGCGCGCGCTCCACGCCGTCTCCGTCCACGGCTCGGTCGCCGGGGCGGCGGCCGCCCTCGGCTACACCCCCTCCGCGGTGTCCCAGCAGATCGCCAAGCTGGAGCGGGAGACCCGGACCACGCTGCTGGAGCGCCGCGGGCGCGGGGTCGCACTGACCGAGGAGGCCCGGCACCTGGCGGACACGGCCCGGGAGTTGCTGGCGATCGTGGAGCGGGCCGAGACCACCCTGGAGGAGCGGCGCGGGCGGCCGAGCGGGCTGCTGACCGTCGCCGCGTTCGCCTCGGCGGCGCGCGGGCTGCTGCCGGGAGTCCTGGCCGATCTGGCGCACCGCCATCCGGCGCTGGACGTACGCCTCACGGAGGTGGACCCCCACCTGTCGGTGGACCTGGTGGCCCGGGGCGTCACCGATCTGGCGGTGGCCCACGACTGGGACATCGCCCCGCTGCCCGCGCCCGAGGGGGTCGAGCAGGCCGTGATCGGGGACGACCGGTGCGACCTCGTCGTCCCCGAGGGGCATCCGTTCACCACGCGGGCGGTCATCCGCAGGGCGGACCTCGGCGGGCTGCGCTGGGTGTGCCAGCCGCCCGGCCGGGTCTGCCACGACTGGCTGGTGCGGACGCTGCGGACGGCCGGTTTCGAGCCCGACATCGCCCATGTCGCCGAGGAGAACCACACCATCGTCGCGCTGGTCGCGGCCGGGCTCGGGGTGGCCGTGGTGCCGCGGCTCGGCACCGGTGCACTGCCCGCGGGCGCGGTGGCCGTACCGCTGGAGCCGGGTCCCGTCCGCAGGTTGTACGCCCTGTGGCGGAGCGGGGCGGCCCGCCGGCCCGCGATCACCGAGGCGGTGCGGACCCTTCAGGAGCACTGGGCCGGGTCCGCCCCGGCGTGAACCCGTCCGGGGGACCTCCCGAGTGTCCCGCGGCTCCCGGGGCGCGGTCCGGCATAGGGTCCGGCGCGTGCCGAACCACGCCTCCCGCCGGTCCCTGCTCACCGCGGCCGCCGCGGCCGCCGTCACGGCCGCCGGGGTCGCCTCGTACTCCGTGGGCGGGGGCGGCGGCCCGGACGACGCCCGCCCCGGCGACCGCGCTCCGGGTCCTGCCCCCGACCGGGCTCGGCTGCGCCGGGTGGTGTCGGCCATGACCCTGCCCGAGCTGGTCGGGCAGCTGTTCGTGTCCCGGGCGTACGGGCATTCGGCGACGGATCCGGACCCGGCGGACGCCGAGCAGAACACGGCCCTGTTCGGGGTGCGCACCGCCGCGGAGGTGGTCTCCCGCTACCACCTCGGCGGGATCATCTACTTCGCCTGGGCGCACAACACCCGCAGCCCGCAGCAGATCGCCGAGCTCTCCAACGGCCTCCAGCGGGCGGCGGCCGACTCCGGAGCGGGGATCCCGCTGCTGCTCTCCACCGACCAGGAGCACGGCGCCGTCGCGCGGATCGGCAGACCGGCGACGCTGCTGCCCGGGGCGATGGCGCTGGGCGCCCTGCACGGCCCGACGGCCGGCGCGCCCGACGCGACGCCCGGTGCGACGGCCGCCCCGACCGCCTCCCCCGGCGCGGCCACGGGCGGGGCGGGTTCCCCCGCCGAGGCCCGGCGGGCTGCGCGCATCGCGGGGGCCGAGCTGGCCGCGATGGGGATCCGGCAGGACTACGCGCCGGTGGCCGACGTGAACGTCAACCCGGCCAACCCGGTGATCGGCGTACGGTCCTTCGGCTCCGACCCGCACGCCGTCGCGGCCCTGGTCGCCGCCCAGGTGCGTGGCTACCAGGGGGTCGGGGTGGCCGCCACCGCCAAGCACTTCCCCGGCCACGGGGACACCGAGACCGACAGCCACGTCGGCCTGCCGGTGATGCGGCACACCCGCGCGCAGTGGGAGGAGTTGGACGAGCCGCCGTTCCGGGCGGCCGTGGAGGCGGGCGTGGACGCGGTGATGACGGCGCACATCGTCTTCCCCGCGCTCGACCCGTCGGGGGACCCGGCCACCCTCTCCCGGCCGATCGTGACGGGCATCCTGCGCGAGCGCCTGGGCTTTCGCGGGGTGGTGGTCACCGACGCCCTCGACATGGCGGGGGTCCGCCAGAAGTACGGGGACGACCGGGTGCCGGTGCTGGCCCTCAAGGCGGGCTGCGACCAGCTGCTGAACCCGCCGGACCTGGGGCTCGCGCACCGCAGCGTGCTCGCGGCGGTCGGGTCGGGCGAGGTGTCGCGGGCCCGGGTCGAGGAGTCGGTGCTGCGGATCCTGGAACTCAAGGCCCGGCGGGGCCTGTTCGGGGAGGCGTACACCACCTCCGCCCGGGTGGAGGCGGCCGTGGGCGTGCCGGCGCACCTGGCGGCCGCCGACGAGATCGCGGCCGGTACGACGACCCTGCTGGCCAATCCGGCGGGGCTGCTGCCGCTGGACCCGTCGGCCGCGCCCCGGCTGCTGGTGACGGGGACCGACCCGGTGTCCCCCAGCGGTACGACGGGCCCCCCTACCGCGGTCCTGGCCCGGGAGCTGACCGCCCTGGGCTGTACGGCGGTGGCGGTGGCGCCGGCCCGGGCGGCGGCCGCGGCGCCCGGCAACGCGGCGGTGCTGGTGTGCACGTACAACGTCCCGGAAGGGGAGAGTCCGCAACGCACCCTGGTCACCGAACTCCTGGCCACCGGCGTGCCGGTGGTGGTGCTGGCGATCCGCAATCCGTACGACCCGGCCCGCCTTCCGGCGTGCGCCGCGGAGCTGGCCACGTACACCTGGGGCGACGCGGAGATGCGGGCTGCCGCCCGGGTGATCACCGGGGCGGCACGGCCCGCGGGCCGGCTCCCGGTCCCGGTGCCGGGCCGCTACCCGCTGGGCCACGGGCTGACGTACGGCTGAGGCGTACGCCGGGCCCGTGGCCCGGGCTGCCGACCGGGGACCGGCCGGCAGCCGCGGTGCGCTACGGGCGCAGCTGCAGCTCGCGCTCCAGGTCCTGCTGGTCGAGCTGCGGGTCGGGCTTCGCCAGGGGCTGCGCCGTCGCCTTGCCGGTGAGGGTGGCGGCCGGGGCCACGCCCGCCCACTGGAGGATCTTCGCGGTGGCCAGCTCGCGCTCGCCGTCCTGGAGCTTGGCCACGTTCGCGCCGTGGTTGGCGCCCGGCGCGATCATCACGTAGCTGTCGCGCACGGTGTAGCCGAGATGGAACGGTTCAGCACCCCACGGGTCGTTCTGCCCGTACACGAACAGCATCTGGTTGGCGTTGTTCCGCACCCACTTGTCCACGTCCGCCATGACCCCCGGCTGGAAGGTCATCGGGATGTCGCGGGGCACGAAGTTGCGCGGCGGCTGGTAGCCGTAGCGGCTCAGGTTGCCCAGGTGCGGCTGCTTGATGTCGGGCGAGCCGAGCTGCGTCCCCGCCTGGTAGTAGTACGGCGTGTAGGTCTCCAGGCCCTGGTCGGCGTAGGCCGAGAAGCCGGAGATCGCGTCGACCGAGTCCCAGATCTCCTGGTCGCTCGCGGTCGCGGCGGTCGGGACGGTGGCGCAGTCGGCGAGCAGGCTGTACTGCCAGAAGGCCCAGACGTAGTCGAGCACGACGGCCTCGAACGCCTTGTCGAGGCTGCCGACGGTGGTGAAGGTCCAGCCGTTCGCGGCGGCGGCGGCCGCGTACTTGGCCTCCAGCGGCTCACGCCGCACCAGGGCCTCGCGCTGCACCGCGTTCAGCTTGTCGCGGCACTCCTTGGTGCCGACCTTGGCGAAGAACCGGTCGTAGGCCGAGTCCTCCTTGTTGACGACGTCGTTGGGCGCGACGTACGCGACGACACCGTCCATGTCCCGCGGGTAGAAGCGCTCGTAGTACGTGGCGGTCATGCCGCCCTTGCTGCCGCCCGTGGCGAGCCAGTTCTTCTTGTAGACCTTCTTCAGGGCGGTGAAGAGGCGGTGCTGGTCGCTGGCGGCCTGCCAGATGTCCAGGTTCGCCCAGTTGGCCGGGTCGGGCCGGGAGGGCGTGAAGAATCGGTACTCCAGCGACACCTGGTTGCCGTCGACGATGGTCGTCGGCTCGCTGCGGCGCGGGTTGATGTTGACGTTGTACCCGGAGGTGTAGAAGACCGTGGGCCGGGAGACGTCCTTGTGCAGCAGGGTGAAGCGCTGCTTGAAGGTGCCCTTCGAGGGCTGGCGGTGGTCCACCGGCTGCTCGTAGTTGAGTACGAAGAAGCGGTAGCCGGGGTACGGCTTCTCCTCGATCAGGCTCATCCCCGGGATGGCGAGGATCTCGTCCTTGATGTCCGTGGCGACGGACGGCCCTGCGGCGGTGGCCGCCTGGGCCGTGAAGCCGGCCGCGCCCATGGTGCCGATCAGCACCACGAGCGACAGGAGCCAGCCGAGCGTCTTGCGCATTCACCCTCCCCTTGAGTTCACTGCGGTCGCCCGTGAACCTAGCGGGGTCAACGCCGCGCTGACCAGACCCAGTTGGGCCGCTCCTTCAGCACAGGATCCAGCCGGATTCCACCGATCCGGCCGCAACGCTCCCCTTTACATACACGCAGCGGTTGATCGCACCGACGGTGACGGGTCCGGCATACCGGGTGAACTGCCCGGCATCGCGGACCGGGACGCCGCCGCGCGGCTGGATGCTCACCGACATCGGCCGGCGCGGACCCGGATCGCCGGCGACGGTCATCGCACAGGCCTGGGTGCGGCTCTTGTACACGCGCACCTCGCCGCCGGAGAACGGCAGGGTCCGCACCAGCTGCCCTCCGCAGCCGGACGCGGCCTGTGCGGACGGCGCGGCCAGCAGGCCGCCGGCGCACAGCGCCAGCACCGCGGTCACCACCGCCGCGCCGGCGCTCCCCCGGCGGCGGTCCTTCGGTCCGTGCTGCGTCCGCCCGTACTGTGTCCGCCCGTACTGCGTCCGTCCGTACTGCGTCCGTCCGTGCTTCTTCCGCCCGTGCTTCACGCTGTCCCCCGATCGGTCGTACGTAACACGTACGCATGTACGACGCGCCGGCCCCCCGGAAGGTTGCGCACGGCAAGCTCCGGGGGGCCGGTTTCGGTCAGGGGCGGTTCAGGCCGCGGCGCGCTCGTCCTCGCCGGCGAAGGTCCGCCACAGTTCGGCGTACCGGCCGCCGTGCGCGAGGAGTTCGGCGTGCGTGCCGTCCTCCACGACGCGGCCGCGGTCCATGACCACGACCCGGTCGGCGCGGGCGGCCGTGGTCAGCCGGTGGGCCACCACGAGGGTGGTGCGCTTGCCCGCGAGCCGGTCGGTGGCCTGGTTCACCTGGGCCTCGGTGGCCAGGTCGAGCGCGGCGGTGGCCTCGTCGAGCAGCAGCACGTCCGGGTCGACGAGTTCGGCGCGGGCCAGTGCGATCAGCTGCCGCTGGCCCGCCGAGAGGTTGCGGCCGCGCTC
Organism: Streptomyces sp. NPDC044571; assembly: GCF_040647115.1. Classification (NCBI taxonomy): domain Bacteria; kingdom Bacillati; phylum Actinomycetota; class Actinomycetes; order Kitasatosporales; family Streptomycetaceae; genus Streptomyces; species Streptomyces sp. NPDC044571. The sequence goes on along the minus strand of NZ_JBEZBN010000008.1, from coordinate 39,584 downwards.
GGCGACGGTGTGCAGGTACCCGCCGTCGAGGGTGGCGATCATGTCGTGCGCGCCGACCGCGCGGGCCGCCGCCTCGACCTCGGCGTCGCTCGCCCCGGGCCGTCCGTAGGCGATGGCGTCGCGGACCGTCCCCGGGAAGAGGTACGGCTCCTGGGGGACGACCCCGAGCCGGTGGCGGTACGCCGAGAGGTCGACCTCCCGCAGATCGATGCCGTCGGCGGTGACCCGGCCCGAGGTCGGGTCGTAGAACCGGGCCACGAGCTTGACCAGGGTGGACTTGCCGGCGCCGGTCTCGCCGACGAAGGCCACGGTCTGCCCGGCGGGTATCCGCAGGCTGATTCCGGCCAGCGCGTCCCCCTTCTCGCCGCGCTCCTCGGCGGTCCCGTACGCGAACCGCACGTCCTCGAAGGCGATCTCGCCGCGCAGCTCGGGCAGCGGGCGAGGGTCGGCGGGGCGCGGGGTGGTGGTGGGCTCGCGCAGCAGCTCCTGGATCCGGCCGAGGGAGACGGTGGCCTGCTGGTATCCGTCGAACACCTGGGAGAGCTGCTGGACGGGGGCGAAGAACAGGTCGATGTAGAGGAGGTACGCCACCAGCGCGCCGGTGGTGAGGGTCCCGGCCTCCACCCGGCCCGCGCCCACGATCAGCACCGCGGCGGCCGCGCCCGAGGACAGCAGCTGGACGAAGGGGAAGTAGACGGATATCAGCCACTGGCCGCGCACCCGTGCCTCGCGGTACGCGTCGCTGCGCCCGGCGAAGCGGACGGCTCCGTCCCGCTGGCGGCGGAAGGCCTGCACGATGCGCAGCCCGGAGACGGACTCCTGGAGGTCGGCGTTGACCAGGCTGACCCGGTCACGGGCGAGCTCGTACGCGGCGACCGACTTGCGGCGGAAGACGATCGTGCCGATGACCAGCAGGGGCAGGGTGGCGAAGACGATCAGTGCGAGTTCGACGTCGAGGACGAGCAGGGCGATGAGGATGCCGAAGAAGGTGAAGACGGAGACGACGGCGGTGACGAGCCCGGTCTGCAGGAAGGTGGACAGGGCGTCCACGTCGGTGGTCATCCGGGTCATGATCTTGCCGGTCAGTTCGCGCTCGTAGTAGTCGAGGCCGAGGCGCTGGAGCTGGGCGAAGATCTTGACGCGCAGGGCGTAGAGCACGCGCTCACCGGTGCGCCCGGTCATCCGTGTCTCGGCGAACTGGGCGGCCCACTGGGCGAGGACGACGGCGAGGGCGAGCCCGGCGGCCACCCAGACGGCGCCGAGCGCGGCCTGCTCCACGCCCTTGTCGATCCCGTGCCGGATCAGGATGGGCAGCAGCAGGCCGGCCGCCGCGTCGACGGCGACCAGGGCGAGGCTGACGGCGAGCGGCGCCCAGAAGCCGCGCAGCAGCCGGCGCAGGTTGTAGCTGTCCTCGGCGGAGGCGGCACGGGCCTCGTCCACGCCGGGCTCGTCATCGGCGGGTGGCAGGGCGGCGACCTGCGCAAGCAGTTCCGGGGTGGCCGGCATTCCGGCGACGGCCCCGGCCATGGAGTGCCCGGCGCCGGGGGCGGCGGGCGCCCCGGGAACGGCGGTGGGGGCGGTGCCGGTGCTCTCCTCGCGGCGGCGCCACAGCTCGGGGGTGACCCCGTCCACGGGCCGGCGCTTGGCGCTGACCGGCTCGGAGTCGATCTCGGCTTCGAGCTCGATGTCCCGTTCGAGGTCGCGCTCGAACTCGGCCATGGCGGGGGCGTCGGCGGTGCGCGGGGAGCCGGCGGCGAGCGCGTCCGGGTCGGTGAGCAGCCGCCGGTACAGGGGCGAGCGGCGTTCCAGCTGCTCGTGCGTACCGATGTCGGCGAGCCGCCCGTGCTCCAGTACGGCGATCCGGTCGGCCAGCGCGAGCGTGGAGCGGCGGTGGGCGATGAGGAGGGTGGTGCGGCCGGTCATCACGGTGCGCAGCGCCTCGTGGATCTCGTGCTCGACGCGGGCGTCGACGGCGGAGGTGGCGTCGTCGAGGAGCAGCAGCCGGGGGTCGGTGAGGAGGGCGCGGGCGAGCGCGATGCGCTGGCGCTGGCCGCCGGAGAGGGTGAGCCCCTGCTCGCCGACCTTGGTGTCGTACCCGGCGGGCAGGGCCTCGACGAACCCGTGGGCCTGGGCGGCGCGGGCGGCGGCCTCGATCTGCTCGTCGGTGGCGCCGGGGTGCCCGTAGGCGATGTTGGCGCGGATGGTGTCGGAGAAGAGGAAGGAGTCCTCCGGAACGAGCCCGATGGCGGCGCGCAGGGAGTCGTACGTCAGCTCGCGCACGTCGTGGCCGCCGATGCGGACGGCGCCGCGGTCGGGGTCGTAGAAGCGCGGGAGCAGCAGGGAGACGGTGGACTTGCCGCTGCCGGAGGAGCCGACGACGGCGATGGTCTCGCCTTCCCCGATCGAGAGGGAGAAGCCGTTCAGGACGGGCCGCTCGGGGTCGTACCCGAAGACGACGTCCTCGAAGGCGACGGTGGCGGGCGCGTCGGCGGGCAGCTCGCGCTCCCCCTCGCGGATGACGGGCTCGGTGTCGATGAGCTCGAAGACGCGCTCCACGCCGGCGCGGGCCTGCTGCGCGACGGTGAGGACCATGGCGAGCATGCGGACGGGGCCGACGAGCTGGGCGAGGTAGGTGGAGAAGGCGACGAAGGTGCCCAGCGTCACCTGGCCGTTGGTGGCCATCCAGCCGCCGAGGGCCAGCATGGCGACCTGTGCCAGGGCGGGGACGGCCTGGAGGGCGGGGGTGTACTTGGAGTTGAGCCGGATGCTCCGCATCCGGCCGGCGAACAGGCGGCGCCCGGCGGCGCGCAGCTTGCCGGTCTCCTGCTCCTCCTGGCCGAACCCCTTGACGACGCGGACGCCGGTCACGGCCCCGTCGACGACTCCGGCGACGGCGGCGGCCTGGCCCTGCGCCCACCAGGTGGCGGGGAACAGCTTCTTGCGGCTGCGCTTGGCGATGAACCAGAGGGCCGGGGCCATCAGCAGGGCGACCAGGGTCAGCACCGGCGACAGGGCCAGCATGATCCCGAGGGATATCCCGAAGAGGAGGAAGTTCCCGATGGTCATGGGGAGCATGAACAGCAGGCCTTGGATCAGCTGGAGGTCGCTGGTGGCCCGGCCGACGACCTGACCGGTGGACAGCTCGTCCTGCCGGCGCCCGTCGAGGCGGGCGATGGTGTCGTACATGTCGGTGCGCAGGTCGTGCTGGACGTCGAGGGCGAGGCGGCCGCCGTAGTACCTGCGTACGTAGGTGAGCGCGTACACGAGGACGGCCGCGCCGATGAGCATCCCGGCCCAGGGGCCCATCGGCTTGCTCTGGTCGCCGATGACGTCGTCGATGATGACTTTGGTGACGAGCGGTACGAGTGCCATGACGGCCATGCCGGCCAGCGAGGACCCGAGCGCGAGCAGCACATTGAGCTTGTAGCGCCAGGTGTAGGAGGCGAGCCGCCTGCCCCAGCCCTGTTTCCGGTCGGTCGCCGTCTTCGCCGCCACCACGTGGTGCCTCCCCGTTCGTCCTGTCCTGCCGCCTCCCCCAACGCCGTGACCGGCGGATTTCATCCCCCTGCAACAATCGGGCCGGGGCTGTGGACGACGCCCCGGGGCGTCGTCCACGTCGCCGCCTGGCCGGTTGGCCTCGAAGCAAGGGCCTTCGGCGCGCCCCACGAGCGGAAACGGCGGAGCACCGAGGCCGAGTGAGGTCAGAGGTGCGTCGGGGTGAACATCCTGAGGGTGGTGGGGAGGACCAGGACGGAGGGGCCCGGGGTGGTCAGGGCCGTGGTGAGGCCCTCGGTGAGGGTGGCTGCCGTGGTGGTGGCCGCCGGGACGCCGAAGGACGCCGCCAGGGACACGAAGTCGGGGCCCGGCAGGTCCGTGCCCGTGGCGCAGCCGTACTCGCGCAGGATGCCGTAGCCGCCGTCGTCCACGATCAGCCAGGTGACGTCCAGGTCGTGCTGCTTCGCGGTGGCCAGCTCCGCGATCGAGTACATGGCGCCGCCGTCGCCGGAGACGGCCAGCACCGGCGTGCCCGGTTCCGCCGCGCACGCGCCGAGCGCCGCGGGGAAGGCGTAGCCGAGGCCGCCCGCCCCCTGCGCCGAGTGCATGGTGTTGGGGTGCTTCGCGTCGAACGCCGACCAGGCCCAGTAGGACAGGATCGTCATGTCCCAGAAGGACGGCGAGCGCGGCGGCAGCGCGGCCCGGATGGAGGTCAGGAGCTGCTGCTCCAGCTCCACGTCCTGGGCGGCGAGGCGCGCCGCGATGTCCGACAGGACCTTCCGGACGCGGGCGGGCGCCGAGGGGTCCTCCCGCTCGGACACCGTTTCCAGCAGGGCCTGGAGGGCGAGCCGGGCATCGGCGTGGATGCCGAGGCCCGGGTGGTTGGACTCCAGCTTCCCGAGGTCCGCCTCGATCTGGACGACCCGGCCCCGGGGGAAGAACGTGTGGTAGTTCGAGGAGATTTCCCCCAGGCCGGAGCCGACCACCAGGAGGACGTCCGCGTCCTCCAGGAAGTCCGTCATGTGGCGGTCCTCCAGCCAGGACTGGAGCGAGAGGGGGTGCGTCCAGGGGAAGGCGCCCTTGCCGCCGAAGGTGGTGACCACCGGCGCGTTCACCCGCTCGGCGAGTTGGCGCAGCTTGCCCGCCGCGTCGGAGCGGATCACCCCGCCGCCCGCGATGATCACGGGGCGGACGGCCGTCTCCAGCCAGTGCGCCGCCAGGGCCGTCAGCTCGGGGCGCGGTGCGAGCTCGTGCGGGGTGGCGTCCATGCCCGTCACCTGGGGGACGAGGGTCTCCGCCCGCAGGACGTCCTCCGGGATCTCCACCCAGACCGGCCCGTGCGGGGCCGTGAGCGCCGATTCCCAGGCCGCGGCGACGGCGGAGGGGATCTGGGAGGGGGTGCGGGCCGTGTGGACCGACTTCACCACGTCGCGGAAGGACGCCGCCTGGTCCCGCAGCTCGTGCAGGTGCCCGCGCCGGCCGCCGCCCAGGCCGACCACCGGGACCTGGGAGGAGATCGCCAGCACGGGGGCGGAGGCGGCCGCGGCCTCCGCCAGGGCGGGCAGCGCCATCAGCGCGCCCGGCCCGGTGGACAGCAGGAGCGGAACGGCCTCGCCCGTGATCCGGCCATAGGCGTCCGCCGCGAAGCCCGCGTTGTTCTCCGTCCGCAGCCCGACCAGCCGCAGATCGGAGCGGCCCACCGCCTCGAAGAGGGCGAGCGCGTGCTGTCCGGGCAGCCCGAAGACGGTGGTGGCGCCCAGCGAACGCAGCGTTTCCACGACCAGGTCCCCGCCCGTGCGCCCCGGCGGCGGCGCGAGCGCTGCCGCCGTCTGGGCCTCGGTCGGCCGGAGTACCAGGTCGTGGTCGTGCGTCACTTCGCTACTTGCCCTTCGACTGCGCGATCTGCCGGCTCATGATCGTGGTCAGCTCGTACGCGGTGTGCGAGGCCGCGACCGAGGTGATCTCGGCGTGATCGTACGCCGGGGCGACCTCGACGACGTCCGCGGAAACCAGGTTGCAGGAGGACAGGCCGCGGATGATCTCCAGCAGCTCGCGGGAGGTCATGCCGCCCGCCTCCGGGGTACCGGTGCCGGGCGCGTGGGCCGGGTCCAGCACGTCGATGTCGATCGAGATGTAGAGCGGACGGTCGCCGATGCGCTGACGCAGCTGGTCGGCGACCTCGTCGGCGCCGCGGCGGTAGACGTCCGCGGAGGTGACGATGCCGAAGCCCATCTTGGCGTCGTCGTCCAGGTCCTGCTTGCCGTACAGCGGGCCGCGCGTACCGACGTGGGACAGCGCCTCGGTGTCGAGGATGCCCTCCTCGACGGCGCGGCGGAACGGGGTGCCGTGCGTGTACTCGGCGCCGAAGTACGTGTCCCAGGTGTCCAGGTGGGCGTCGAAGTGGAGCAGCGCCACCGGGCCGTGCTTCTTCGCCACCGAGCGCAGCAGCGGGAGCGCGATGGTGTGGTCGCCACCCAGGGTCATCAGGCGGGAGCCGGCGCCGAGGAGCTCGTCGGCGGCGGCCTCGACCGTCTCGACGGCCTCGTTGATGTTGAAGGGGTTCACGGCGATGTCGCCGGCGTCGGCCACCTGGGCGAGGGCGAAGGGGGAGGCGTCCTGCGCCGGGTTGTACGGGCGCAGCAGGCGGGAGGCCTCGCGGATGGCGTTGCCGCCGAAGCGGGCGCCGGGACGGTAGGAGACCCCCGAGTCGAACGGCACACCGACGACGGCGACGTCCGCGGAGCCGACCTCGTCCAGGCGGGGCAGCCGGGCGAAGGTGGCGGGTCCCGCGTAGCGCGGGATGCGGGAGGAGTCGACGGGGCCGCGCGGCTGCGTGCTCATGGGAAGGCCTTCCGGGTCGGGAGGGGGGTGTGCGGTGTTTCGAGCGTAAGCCGCCGTGCGCCCGTCGCGAAGTGTACGTTTCATCCATGGGGCCAAGCCGACCTGTACGGAGTATCCATGCCGACCTCTGCGCCGACCTCGTCCGAAGCGCCGCTCACCCCGCCGGTGCCGCTGTCGGCGCTCCTCGGCGAGCAGGCGCTGGGGCTGCGCCGGCTCGCCGGGCCGGCGCGGGCGGAGGTGCACGGGGTGCACGCCTCCGAGATGGCGGACCCGTCCCCGTACCTGCTCGGCGGCGAGCTGCTGCTCACGGCGGGCGCGGGCCTCATGGAGCCGGAGGCGGACGTACGCCACCCCGGCGGGTCGGCCCCGGCGGCCGGCCCCCTGGTGCAGGAAGGCTCGGCTGCGCGTGAGCACCCGGCCGGCCCGGCCGATGCGTACGTCCGGCGCCTGGTCGCCTCCGGCGCGGCCGCACTCGGATTCGGCGTGGCACCGCTGCACGCCGAGGTGCCCCCGGAGCTGGCCGCCGCCTGCGCGCGGCACGGGCTGCCGCTGCTGGAGGTGCCGCCGCGGACCCCGTTCACCGCGGTCGCCCGCGCGGTGGGACGGCTGATGGCGGAGGCCCGTACCCGCGAGCTGCGCCGGGTGACCGAGGCCCAGCAGTCGCTGGCCGCGGCCGCCGCCCGGCCGGACCCGGTCCCCGCGGTGCTGCGCCGCCTGGCCGCCGGCCTGGGCGGCTGGGCGGTCCTCCTCCCCCCGCCCACGCCCACGGCCCCGCCGGCCCCCGCTCCGCCCGCCCCCGCGGTGCGGGATGTGCTCTTCGCCGGGGGCGAGCCCCCCGAGGAGGTGTTCGGCGGGCTCGTCGCGCTGGCCGGGCGGGTGGCGCCGGGGGCCGCCGCCACGGCCACCGGCGCCGTGGCGGGAACCCAGCTCAGCGCCTACGCCCTCGGCGGCGGGCACGTGCTCGGGGTCGCCGCGCCGGAGCGGGCGCCCGGCGACCACACCATCGCCTCCGTGGCGGCCGTACTGCTGACCCTGCTCACCGCGCGCCGGGCACCCGGGACCGGTGAGGCGGCGGCCCTGACCCGGCTGCTGCTGGACGGGGATGCGGCCGGGGCCCTCGCCCCCGGCCCCTGGCACGTCGTCCACGCCCGCGGCTCCGGTGACCCGCAGACCCTGGCGGCGGCCCTCGGCACCGTACTGCTGGACCCGGAGGGGCCGACGGCTCGCCTCCTCACCGACCGGGAACCGGCCCCGCAGCCCGGCTGGCGCCTCGGGGTCAGCGCACCGGCCGCACCGGCGGAGCTGCGCACCGCCCAGGCGCAAGCCCGGCGGGCCCTGGAACGGGCGGAGGCGGCCCGGACCCCGCTGGTCCGCCACACCGGGGACGGCCTGTCCGGGCTCCTGGACCCCGCGGAGGCCCGCGCGCACGCCGAGGCGCTCCTCGCCCCGCTGAACCGGGCGCACGCGCAGACCCTGCGCGCGTGGCTGGCCCACCACGGCAGCTGGGACCGCACGGCCGCCACCCTCGGCATCCACCGCAACACCGTCCGCCAGCGCATCGCCCGCGCCGCGGCGCTCCTCGCCCGCGACCTCGATGACCCCGACACCCGCATGGAACTGTGGTTCGCGCTACGTACTCTGGACACCGAGGACAACCCGCCAGTAACTTAGTCTGAGCAAGCGCTTAGAGTTCGCCCTCCGCTGAGCGGCGACGGCGCGCAACCATGACCGCGAGAGCGGCGGCGGTTCAGCCGCAGAGGGGAGTCCGGCCGTGCGCCGTACCGTTTTCAACGAGGACCACGAGGCATTCCGCGAGACCATCCGCGCCTTCATCGAGGCCGAGGTCGTCCCCGTCTACGACGAGTGGTTCGCCGCCGGCCAGGCGCCGCGCGACTTCTACTACAAGCTCGGCGAGCTGGGCGTCTTCGGCATCAACGTGCCGGAGGAGTTCGGCGGCGCGGGACTGGACACCCACAAGTTCGAGGCCGTCCTCTACGAGGAGACCTCCCGCGCGGGCGTCAACTTCGGCGGTTCCGGCGTGCACGTGCTGCTCGCCCTCCCCTACATCAAGATGCTCGCCACCGACGAGCAGAAGAAGCGCTACCTGCCGCAGTTCGTCAGCGGTGAGGAGATGTGGGCCCTCGCCATGACCGAGCCGGGCACCGGCTCCGACGTCGCGGGCATGAAGACCACCGCCAAGCTCTCCGAGGACGGCACGCACTACGTCCTCAACGGCTCCAAGACCTTCATCACCGGTGGCGTCCACGCCGACCGCGTGATCGTCTGCGCCCGCACCTCCGCCCCGCGCGAGGACGACCGCCGCTTCGGCATCTCCCTGTTCGCCGTGGACACCAAGTCCGAGGGCTACTCCATAGGCCGCAAGCTCGACAAGCTGGGCCTGCGCACCTCCGACACCGCCGAGCTGGCGTTCGTCGACGTCAAGGTCCCGGTCGAGGACCTGCTCGGCGAGGAGGGCAAGGGCTTCTACTACCTCGGCCACAACCTGGCCTCCGAGCGCTGGGGCATCGCCTTCGGCGCGTACGCCCAGGCCGCCGCGGCCGTCCGGTTCGCCCAGCAGTACGTCACGGACCGGACCGTCTTCGGCAAGCCCGTCGCGCACTTCCAGAACACCAAGTTCGAGCTGGCCGCCTGCCAGGCCGAGGTGGACGCCGCCCAGGCCGTCGCCGACCGCGCCCTGGAAGCCCTGGACGCCGGCGAGCTGACCCCGGCCGAGGCCGCCTCGGCGAAGCTGTTCTGCACCGAGGTCGCGCACCGCGTCATCGACCGCTGCCTCCAGCTCCACGGCGGCTACGGCTACATGAACGAGTACCCCATCGCCCGCCTGTACGCCGACAACCGCGTCAACCGCATCTACGGCGGCACCAGCGAGATCATGAAGTCCATCATCGCCAAGTCGATGGGCCTGTAAGGAACTCAGTCTCAGTCCCATGAACGAGGCACTGACGACTCTCCTCGATCTGCTCGACCTGGAGCAGATCGAGGAGGACATCTTCCGCGGTACCAGCCGTCCTTCGCTGGTACCGCGGGTCTTCGGCGGTCAGGTCGCGGCCCAGGCGCTGGTCGCGGCCGGCCGTACCGTGCCCGAGGACCGCACTGCGCATTCGCTGCACTCGTACTTCCTGCGCGCCGGCGACCCGGGCGCGCCCATCGTGTACTCGGTCGACCGGATCCGCGACGGGCGCTCCTTCACCACCCGGCGGGTCGTCGCCGTCCAGCACGGCCAGCCGATCTTCCACCTCTCCGCCTCCTTCCAGGTGTACGAGGAGGGGCTGGACCACCAGGTGGCCATGCCGGCCGCGCCGGACCCGGAGACCCTGCCCACGGCCGCCGAGTCGCTGCCCGCGTACCGGGAGGTCTTCCGGGACCCGGGCACGGTCGAGCGGCTGGCGGAGGCACGCGGCGCGGTGGACCTGCGGTACGCGACGACCCCGCCGTGGGGCAGCGTGGGCGTACCCCGGGAGCCCCATTCCCAGGTGTGGTTCCGCACGGCCGACAAGCTGGAGAGCGACGACGCGCTGCTCCACACCTGTCTGGCCACCTACGTCTCGGACATGACCCTCCTCGACTCGGTGCTGCTCGCGCACGGTCGGGGCGGGTGGGCCGTCGGCGACGTGGTGGGCGCCTCGCTGGACCACGCGATGTGGTTCCACCGGCCGTTCCGCGCCGACGAATGGCTGCTGTACGACCAGGAATCGCCCTCGGCCGCCGCCGGGCGAGGCCTCGGCCAGGCCCGGATCTGGACCCAGGACGGCCGGCTGGCCGTCACGGTCATCCAGGAGGGCGTGGTCCGCGTACCGCGCGGGCAGTAACGCACGGCGGCGCGTGGGGCGGGCCACAGGGCGGAACCGCCGGGCCCGGCCGCGCGTCGCCAGCTTGCATGATCCTTCTGCTTCTCGCCTTCGCCCTGCTCTCGCCGTTCGCCGGGATGCTGCTCCTCGGCCGGCTGGCGGTGCAGGTGGGGCGCGTCGTACGGCGCGGCTCCGCCGGGGACCTGCTCGGTGGCGGCACGTTCCTGCTGGTCGCCCTCATGGCGCTGTGCGCCGCGGGATCGGCGTACGTCTGGGGCCTCTCGGCCGGTGTCTACGTGCTCGATCCCGAGGAGGTGTGCGGCTACGCCCAGTGGGGTGAGCACGAGAGCGTGGTGGTCTGGGAATCGCGGTTCCCGCTCTCGGTCCACTGCGCCGACCACCCCGGGGACCCGGGCGGGCGCCAGCTGATCCCGGGCTGGGTGAACCCGGCCGTCATCGCCGCGGCCGCCACGGCCGTGGCCTTCGCGCTGGCGGCCCCGCTGGCCCCCTGGCTGCGCCGCAGGGCCTCGGCGGGCCGGGCTACGCCTGCCGGTCCGGCCGCGGAACGGCCTTGAGCTTGGCCCAGATCCCTTCCAGAGCCTCGATGTCCGCGTCGTCGAGCACGTCGTCGAAGACCTCGGCGAGGGCCTCGCGCCGGGTGGCGTCGGCCTCCGCGAAGGCGCGGCGGCCGGCGTCGGTGAGCGCGATCCCCACCGAGCGGGCGTCCGTCGGGGACGGTATCCGCTCGACCAGCCCCCGGCCCCGGAGCGAGTCGACCACCCGGGACACCTGGCTGCGGCTGAGCAGCGTCATGGCGCCGAGCTCCGAGGCGGCGACCGGCTCCTCCTGGAAATGCAGCCAGAGCATGACCTCGAACCACGAGAGCGGGAGGTCGTGGCGGCGCGCGAGGGCCTGGTCGACCCGGGCGGTGAGCGTGGATCCGGCCCAGACGAGACCGTAGAAGGCATGGTCACGGGCGGTGAGACTGCCCAGGGAGAGTGCGTTGCGCGCCATGGGAGCAGCGTACCGGGAGGAGACCAATGTTGCGTGCGCACGCACAGAAATGTAATGTGTGCGTGCACACGCACTGAGATGGAGATACCCCATGACCACGAAGACCGTCCTCATCACCGGCACCTCCTCGGGCATCGGCCTGGCAGCCGCGGTCGCCGCGGCCCGGGCCGGCTGGCACACCGTCGCCACCATGCGCGACACCTCCCGCGCCGACGCCCTGCTGAAGGCCGCCGCCGAAGCGGGCGTCGCGGACCTCGTCCAGGTCAAGCGCCTGGACGTGACCGACTCGGAATCCGCGGCCGCCTGCGTGGCCGAGGTCGTCGCCGAGCACGGGCGCCTGGACGCGGTCGTGAACAACGCGGGCGCCGGCTTCGTCGGGACCATCGAGCAGCACGGCATGGAGCAGGTCCGCTCCGTGATGGAGGTCAACTTCTTCGGCGTCGTCGAACTCACCCGGGTCGCGCTCCCGCACCTGCGCGCCTCGGGCGGCCGGGTCATCACGGTGACGAGCGTCGGCGGGGTGGTCGGCCAGCCGTTCAACGAGGCCTACTGCGCGGCCAAGTTCGCCGTCGAGGGCTTCATGGAGTCCCTGGCACCGGTGGCCGCGTCCACCGGTGTCCAGGTGGCCGTCGTCGAACCGGGCGCCGTCGCCAGCGAGTTCGTGAACAACGTACGGCTCGACGTGCCGGCCATGCTCGCCGAGGCCGGCCCGTACGCCCGGGCACTCCAGGGCTACGTCAACCACGCCATGGAGGCCTTCGACGCAGACACCGCCCAGACCTCGGAGCAGGCGGCGGCGCCCGTCATCGAGGCGCTGACCGCCGAGACCATGCCGTTCCGGATCCAGACCTCCGAGTGGGCCCGCGACTTCGTCGCTGCCAAGCTCACCGACCTGGACGGCTCGGCCGTCCAGGCGATGACCACCGCCTGGCTGCGCTAGAGCAGGTCGGCGGCCGCCAGCAGGTACGCGACCATCGGGTCGTACGCGCGGGGGTCGCGGACGTGGTCGTCCAGCGGGACCGCCACCTGGAGGGTGCCCTCGGCCTCGCCGAGGAAGAGGGCCGGGTCGTTGCAGTCCGCGTACCCCACCGCGTCGAGGCCCCGCTGCGCCGCGCACCCCGCCCAGCCGTGGTCGGCCACCACCAGGTCCGGCAGCGGGCGCCCCGCCGCGGCCAGCCCGTCCAGGATGGCGGCCATCGGCTCCGGGGAGTGGGTGTGCCACAGGGTCGCGCCCCGCTCCAGCACCGCGACGTCCGCGACCTGCCACACCGCGCCCTCGTCGGCCACCAGCCCCGGCGGGATGACCACGATCTCGCAGCCCGCCGCGCGCAGGGCGCCCGCCGTGGCCCGGTGGACGTCCAGCAGCCCGCCCGGGTGGCCGGTGGCCAGCAGCACGCTCTGCCGGTCCAGTGCCGCCTTGCGCAGCCGTGCCGCCATCCGGTCGAGCGCGTCGACCGTGAGCTCCGGGTCGATGGTGTCCTGGCCGTACCGGTGCGCGGCGTCGTCGACGACACCGCACCGCTCCGCCATCACCGCGAGCACGTCCTGCTCGTCCGTCCAGCGGTCGCCCAGCTCCAGGCCGAGCCAGTAGTGCCGGTCGCCGTTGGCGAGCTTGCGGTAGTGCGCGAGGTTGTTCTCGCGCGGGGTGGCGACCTGTCCCGCGATCCGACTGCGGACGAGATGGTCGACGAGTTCGGCGCGGCTGGGGACGGGCTGCTCTATCGGCTTCGGCATGCGCCCCATTCTGCCGCCGCGCACGCGGAGCCGCCCCGTCCACCCCGGCCGGCGGCCCCGGCGTGTCACCGGGTCATCCCGACAGCGCCCCGAAGGCTCCGTGCGCAAGACGCCTGAGCAGCGACTCCGTCGCCTCCCGGCCCAACGCCGCCAGGTGCGGGGTGGAGTTCAGCAGGCCGAAGACGGCGTGTACGGCCACGCGCACCTCCGCCTCGCCGACTTCGGGATGCAGTTCCCGTACGACCGCCACCCAGAGCTCGACGTACTGCCGCTGGAGCTGGCGCACGAGCTTGCGGTCGGCGTCCCGCAGCCGGTCCAGCTCCCGGTCGTGCAGGGTGATCAGCGCCCGGTCGTCCAGGGCGAAGTCGATGTGGCCGTCGATCAGCGAGGCGAGCACCGCGGACGGGTCCCCGGCCGCCTCCTCCACGCGCCGGCGGCCGCCCGTCAGCAGCCGTTCGCTGATCCCCACCAGCAGCTCGGCGAGCATGGCGTCCTTGCCTGCGAAATGCCGGTACAGGCCGGGGCCGCTGATGCCCACCGCGGCCCCTATCTCGTCGACGCCGACCCCGTGGAATCCGCGCTCGGCGAAGAGGCGAGCGGCCTCGTTGAGGATCTGCTCGCGACGGGTCGGGGCGGCCGCTCTGGTGCTCATGGGAATCCATTCTAGACAGGGCCGTTAGCGCTCGTTAACCTAGGCTGCATCAGTGTTAACGCTCATTAACCGCGTTGACCGCGAGGACCGAGCAAGGGAGCTCGACCGATGCAGCAGGCACCAGTGCTGACGAGCGCCGCGGACCCGGCGTCCGAGGCCTGGCGGACCAACGAGGCCGCCCACCGCGAGCTCGCCGAGGGGCTGCGCGCCCGGCTCGGCGCGGCCCGCCTCGGAGGCGGCGAGAAGGCCCGCGCCCGCCACACCGCCCGCGGGAAGCTGCTCCCCCGCGACCGTGTGGACACCCTCCTCGACCCCGGGTCGCCCTTCCTGGAGCTGGCCCCGCTGGCCGCCGAGGGAATGTACGGGGGCGCCGCCCCGGCCGCCGGGGTCATCGCCGGCATCGGCCGGGTCAGCGGGCGCGAGTGCGTGATCGTCGCGAACGACGCCACCGTCAAGGGCGGCACGTACTACCCGATGACCGTCAAGAAGCACCTGCGCGCCCAGGAGGTGGCCCTGGAGAACCGTCTCCCCTGCCTCTACCTGGTCGACTCGGGCGGCGCGTTCCTCCCGATGCAGGACGAGGTCTTCCCCGACCGCGAGCACTTCGGCCGCATCTTCTACAACCAGGCACGGATGTCCGGCGCCGGCATCCCGCAGATCGCCGCCGTCCTCGGCTCCTGCACGGCGGGCGGGGCGTACGTCCCGGCGATGAGCGACGAGGCGGTCATCGTCCGCGGCCAGGGCACGATCTTCCTCGGCGGCCCGCCGCTGGTGAAGGCCGCCACCGGCGAGGTCGTCACGGCCGAGGAGCTCGGCGGCGGCGAGGTCCACTCCCGGGTCTCCGGCGTGACCGACCACCTCGCGGAGGACGACGCGCACGCGCTGCGGATCGTCCGGAACATCGTGGCGACCCTGCCCGAGCGCGGGGCCCTGCCGTGGTCGGTCGAGGCTCCGGAGGAGCCGAAGGTGGACCCGTACGGCCTGTACGGCGCGGTCCCGGTCGACTCCCGCACCCCGTACGACGCCCGGGAGATCATCGCCCGTGTCGTGGACGGCTCCCGATTCCAGGAGTTCAAGGCGGAGTTCGGGCAGACCCTGGTCACCGGCTTCGCCCGGATCCACGGCCACCCCGTCGGGATCGTCGCCAACAACGGCATCCTGTTCTCCGAGTCGGCGCAGAAGGGCGCGCACTTCATCGAGCTGTGCGACCAGCGCGGCATTCCGCTGGTCTTCCTCCAGAACATCTCCGGCTTCATGGTCGGCCGGGACTACGAGGCCGGCGGCATCGCCAAGCACGGCGCGAAGATGGTCACGGCGGTGGCGTGCACCCGCGTCCCGAAGCTGACGGTGGTGGTCGGCGGCTCGTACGGGGCGGGCAACTACTCGATGTGCGGCCGGGCGTACTCGCCGCGGTTCATGTGGATGTGGCCCAACGCCAAGATCTCGGTGATGGGCGGCGAGCAGGCCGCGTCCGTCCTGGCGACGGTCAAGCGCGACCAGATCGAGGGCGCGGGCCAGGAATGGCCGCTTGAGGACGAGGAGTCCTTCAAGGCCCCGGTCCGCGCGCAGTACGAGGAGCAGGGCAACGCCTATTACGCCACGGCCCGGCTGTGGGACGACGGCGTCATCGACCCGCTGGAGACCCGGCAGGTGCTGGGACTGGCCCTGACCGCGTGCGCGAACGCCCCGCTGGGCGACCCCGCTTTCGGCATCTTCCGTATGTGACGTGAGGACCTCTTCGATGTTCAGCACTGTTCTGGTCGCCAACCGGGGCGAGATCGCGGTCCGGGTCATCCGCACGCTGCGGGAGCTCGGTGTGCGGTCGGTGGCCGTCTTCAGCGACGCGGACGCGGACGCCCGTCACGTACGGGAGGCCGACACGGCCGTCCGGATCGGCCCGGCGGCCGCCGCCGAGAGCTACCTGTCGGTGGAGCGGCTGCTCGACGCGGCCCGCCGCACGGGGGCCGAGGCGGTCCACCCGGGGTACGGGTTCCTCGCGGAGAACGCGGCCTTCGCGGCGGCCTGCGCGGAGGCGGGCCTGGCCTTCATCGGGCCGCCGGCCTCGGCCATCTCCCTGATGGGCGACAAGATCCGCGCCAAGGAGACCGTCCGCGCCGCCGGTGTCCCGGTGGTGCCCGGCTCCTCCGGCAGCGGCCTGTCGGACGCCGATCTGGTCGCGGCGGCCGAGAAGATCGGGATGCCGGTGCTGCTGAAGCCCTCCGCGGGCGGCGGCGGCAAGGGCATGCGCCTGGTCCGGGACGCGGCCGTGCTGGCGGAAGAGATCGCGGCGGCCCGGCGCGAGGCCCGCTCCTCCTTCGGCGACGACACCCTGCTCGTGGAGCGGTGGGTGGACCGGCCGCGGCACATCGAGATCCAGGTGCTGGCGGACGCGCACGGCAACGTGGTCCATCTCGGGGAGCGCGAGTGCTCGCTCCAGCGGCGCCACCAGAAGGTCATCGAGGAGGCCCCCTCGGTCCTCCTGACCCCGGAACTGCGGGCGTCCATGGGCGCGGCGGCCGTGGAGGCGGCCCGCTCGTGCGGTTATGTCGGCGCGGGCACGGTGGAGTTCATCGTGCCGGGCGGGGACCCGTCCTCGTACTACTTCATGGAGATGAACACCCGGCTCCAGGTGGAGCACCCGGTCACGGAGCTGATCACCGGCCTGGACCTGGTGGAGCAGCAGCTGCGGGTGGCGGCGGGCGAGCCGCTCGGCTTCGACCAGTCCGGGGTCCGGCTCACCGGGCACGCCATCGAGGCCCGCGTCTGCGCGGAGGACCCGGCGCGCGGGTTCCTGCCGTCCGGCGGTACGGTCCTGGCGCTGTCGGAGCCGTCGGGCGGTGCGGTGCGCACCGACTCGGGCCTGGTGGCGGGGGTGGACACGGGGTCGACGTACGACCCGATGCTGTCGAAGGTGATCGCCTACGGGCCCGACCGAGCCAGTGCCCTGCGGGTGCTCCGGGGGGCGCTCGCCGACACGGTGATCCTCGGCGTCCAGACCAATGCGGGGTTCCTGCGCAGGCTGCTGGCGCACCCGGACGTGGTCTCCGGGGACCTGGACACCGGGCTGGTGGAGCGGGACCTGGTCACGCTCCTGCCCGACGGCGTCCCGCCGGAGGTGTACGCGGCGGCGGCCCTGCTGTCGCTCGCCCACCCCGCCCCTTCCGGAAACGGGCAGGCCGGGCAGACCGGATGGGTCGACCCGTTCGACACCGGCGGCGGCTGGCGCCTCGGCGGCACGCCCGCCTGGACGGTCCACCACTTCCGCCTGCCGGGCCTCGACCCGATCGAGGTCCGCACCCGCCCGCGCGGCTCGGAGCAGGAGCTGCTCCTCGCCGACCCGGCCGGGGCAGAGTCGGCCTCGCCGGCGATTGAGGCGCGGGGCCTGGGGCAGAGCCCCGGCGCACCGGCGCGCGGCCGGATCGTGGCCCGCACCACCCACGACCTCACCATCGAACTCGACGGCGTCACCCACCGGTTCAGCCACGCCGCCTCCCCGGAGGGGGTCTGGCTCGGGCGCGACGCCGACTCCTGGCACGTGCAGCACCACGACCCCGTCGCCGCGGCGCTCACGGGCGCGGGCCGGTCGGGCGCCGACACCCTCGCCGCCCCCATGCCCGGCACCGTCACCGTCGTCAAGGTGGCCGTCGGCGACAAGGTGGCCGCCGGGCAGAGCCTGCTCGTGGTCGAGGCCATGAAGATGGAGCACGTCATCTCCGCCCCGCACGCCGGCACCGTCACCGAGCTGGACGTCTCCCCCGGCACCACCGTCGCCATGGACCAGGTCCTGGCCGTCGTCACCCCGGACGAAGAAGAGGAGGAGGCGGCATGATCGGCCTGCCCATGACCGTCCCGGCCCCCGGCCTGCCCGCCCGGGTACGGATCCACGAGGTCGGTGCCCGCGACGGCCTGCAGAACGAGAAGACGGCGGTTCCCACCGCCGTCAAGGCGGAGTTCATCCACCGCCTCGCGGCGGCGGGCCTGGACACCGTGGAGGCCACCAGCTTCGTGCACCCCAAGTGGGTGCCGCAGCTGGCGGACGCGGAGCAGCTGTTCCCGCTGCTCTCCGACGTGGACGCGGCCCTGCCCGTGCTGGTCCCCAACGAGCGCGGGCTCGACCGGGCGCTCGCCCTCGGGGCCACCCGGATCGCCGTCTTCGGCTCGGCGACCGAGACCTTCGCCTCCCGCAACCTCAACCGCACCGTCGACGAGTCCCTCGCCATGTTCGAGCCCGTCGTGGCGCGGGCCAAGGAGGGCGGGGCGCACGTGCGCGGCTACCTCTCCATGTGCTTCGGGGACCCCTGGGAGGGCGCGGTCCCGGTCCCCCAGGTGGTCCGCGTCGCCAAGGCCCTGCTCGACCTCGGCTGCGACGAGCTCAGTCTCGGCGACACCATCGGCGTCGCGACCCCGGGCCATGTCCGGGCGCTGCTGGAGGCGCTGGGCGAGGAGGGCGTCGCCGTCGACCGGATCGGCGTCCACTTCCACGACACCTACGGGCAGGCCCTCTCCAACACCCTCGTCGCGCTCCAGCACGGCGTGACCACCGTCGACGCGTCCGCAGGCGGCCTCGGCGGGTGCCCGTACGCCAAGAGCGCCACCGGCAACCTCGCCACCGAGGACCTGGTGTGGATGCTCGACGGCCTCGGCATCGAGACCGGGGTCGACCTGGCCGCCCTCACCGCCACGAGCGTGTGGATGGCCGAACAGCTGGGGCGGCCCAGCCCCTCCCGTACCGTCCGCGCCCTCTCCCACAAGGAGTAAGAACACCATGTCCCTCGACCACCGGCTCACCCCCGAGCACGAGGAACTCCGCCGCACCGTCGAGGAGTTCGCGCACGACGTCATCGCCCCCAAGATCGGCGACCTGTACGAGCGGCACGAGTTCCCGTACGAGATCGTCCGCGAGATGGGCCGCATGGGCCTGTTCGGGCTGCCCTTCCCCGAGGAGTACGGCGGCATGGGTGGGGACTACCTCGCCCTCGGCATCGCCCTGGAGGAGCTGGCCCGCGTCGACTCCTCGGTCGCCATCACCCTGGAGGCCGGCGTCTCCCTGGGCGCCATGCCGATCTACCTCTTCGGCTCCGAGGAGCAGAAGCAGGAGTGGCTGCCGAAGATGTGCTCGGGCGAGGTGCTGGGCGCCTTCGGCCTGACCGAGCCGGGCGCGGGCAGCGACGCGGGAGGCACCCGCACCACCGCCGTGCGCGAGGGCGACGAGTGGGTGATCAACGGCTCCAAGTGCTTCATCACCAACTCCGGTACGAACATCACGGGTCTGGTCACCGTCACGGCGGTGACCGGCCGCAAGCCCGACGGCCGCCCGGAGATCTCCTCGATCATCGTCCCGTCCGGCACCCCCGGGTTCACGGTGGCCGCCCCGTACTCCAAGGTCGGCTGGAACTCCTCGGACACCCGCGAGCTGGCCTTCGACAACGTCCGGGTGCCGCTCGCCAACCTGGTGGGCGAGGAGGGCCGCGGCTACGCCCAGTTCCTGCGGATCCTCGACGAGGGCCGCATCGCCATCTCGGCGCTCGCCACGGGTCTCGCGCAGGGCTGTGTGGACGAGTCGGTGAAGTACGCCAAGGAGCGGCACGCCTTCGGCAAGGCGATCGGCGACAACCAGGCCATCCAGTTCAAGCTGGCGGACATGGAGATGCGCGCCCACATGGCCCGCATCGGCTGGCGCGACGCCGCCTCCCGCCTCGTGGCGGGGGAGCCGTTCAAGAAGGAGGCCGCCATCGCGAAGCTGTATTCCTCGACCGTGGCGGTGGACAACGCGCGCGACGCCACGCAGATCCACGGCGGCTACGGGTTCATGAACGAGTACCCCGTGGCCCGGATGTGGCGCGACTCCAAGATCCTGGAGATCGGCGAGGGCACGAGCGAGGTGCAGCGCATGCTCATCGCGCGCGAGCTGGGCTTCGCCGGCTAGTGCTCTGACCGGGAACCGTTCACCGGGTTGCCGGTAGCGGCGGCGGGGCAGGCTGGTGCCGGTTGGATTTCGCTGTGCCGTCCAACCGGCGTGGGGAGGGTCGGTGGCACAACCGGTCAAGGTCGGCCACCACGAGCCCGACGAAACTGGGCGCCTCCGCAGGGAGAAGGGCATCCGCTGGGGAGGACGCCCCCTGCAAGGAGCGGCATGATCAAGGTCCGCACCTCGTTCGCTCGGTGGCGGAAGCAGTCAACTCATGAGACGGAAGTGGACAATGGTGGCTTCATCGGTCGACTTGATGTCGGGGTAGTGGAACCGCAGCCTGTCTTGCAGCTCGGCAAGATCGCGAAAGCCGTCGGCGATAGCGTCCGCCTCGGTCAACTCGGCAACGCCCTTGGAAGTGATCTGAGTGACCACACCGGGCAGCACTACCTCGTCATCCAACTCAAACACCATGTTCACCAGGCCCGTCTGCACTGGGTCTTGGAACCGCACTGTGGTCGTCTTCCGCCCAGTGCGTACAGCTTCGAGATAGGTCCGATGGAAGTGCAGGGACTGTGTCGCGGCCGAGCGCAGCGCTCTGTCGGACCTCGCGGACTGCTCCGCCCAGACATAAGCATGCGGCAGAAGGTCGGTGATGGCGACACTGCGAATTCCGTCAGCCACCGGCACGAGAACGCGGATACCCGGGTAGTAGTCCAGCAGGACCTGCCGGTCCCGGCCACACGGCGTGAGCACGCCGCGCCCCGCGTCACCGACGGCAACAATCGCCGCCAGGTCACGTGCTCCCGCAGCGCGCGCATGCCCGAGCGCCACCAACTCCGCGCAAGGTCCACCCGTGAAGTGATAAAGGTTGATGCCACCGAACATCCGGCCCTGCGCGTCTCGCACGGCTGCTCCGACGGTGTGCACCTCACCCTCACCGTTGGCCTCGACAATGCGCTGGGCGAATTCGACCAGCTCCAAATCTTCTTCCGTCGGCAGATGCATCGTGCTGTCCATCCAACAAACACTACTCATACACGTCCCGAAGCCATGCAACCCGGTGAACGTTCCCGGCCACGGCGCTAGCCGCGTCCTCGCACCACCGGAGGGCACCCTGACAGTTCCGAGTTAGGGTCCCCTTACCGCCTCCAAGGAAGGTTAGGCTAACCTTCCTCGCGAACGGCCCCCGGCGCATGCCCGTGGCCGCCGGCTCGCACGAAAGCGGACTTCGACATGCCCACGTCCCGTACCTCACCCCTCTCCCGCCGCGGACTCCTCGCGGCCGGCGGCGCCCTCGGCCTCGTCGCGGCGCTGACCGCGTGCGGCGGCTCCGACTCCGCGAAGGACGGGCCGGGCGGCACCGACAAGGGCACCGCCGCCTCGGGCGCCTGGACCTTCAAGGACGACCTCGGCAAGGAGATCAGCCTCAAGGCCAAGCCGAAGAACATCGTGGCCTTCACCGGCACCGCCGCCGCGCTGTACGACTACGGCATCCCCGTCAAGGGCGTGTTCGGCCCGACGAAGACCGCCGACGGCAAGCCCGACGTCCAGGCCGGCTCGCTGGACATCTCGAAGGTCGAGATCCTCGGCAACGCCTACGACGAGTTCAACGTCGAGAAGTACGCGGCCCTGCAACCCGAACTGCTGGTCACCAACACCTGGGACGGCACCTACTGGTACGTCCCGCAGGCATCACGGGAAAAGATCCTCAAGCTGGCCCCGGCCGCCGCGGTCTCGGTGGGCGGCGACGCCTCCCTCGACAAGGCCCTGGAGCGCACGGCCGACCTGGCCAAGTCCCTCGGCGCCGACCTGAACAGCAAGAAGACGGCCGACGCGAAGGCCCGCTTCGAGGCCGCCGCCGGCAAGGTGCGCGAGGCCACCAAGGCCAACCCGGGCGTGAAGGTGCTCGTCGGCTCCGGCTCCGCCGACCTGTTCTACGTCTCCACCCCGAAGACCTCCGCCGACCTCAAGTACTTCGAGCAGCTCGGCGTCCAGTTCGTCATCCCGGAGAAGCTGGACCAGGGCGGTTTCTACGAGAGCCTGAGCTGGGAGAACGCCGGCAAGTACCCGGCCGACCTCATCCTGCTCGACAACCGCACCGGCACCCTCCAGACGCAGGACCTCAAGGCCAAGCCCACCTGGAACGAACTGCCCGCGGTCAAGGCCGGCCAGGTCGCCCCGCGCGTGACCGAGCCGATCTACTCGTACGACAAGTGCGCCCAGATCCTGGAGGACCTCGCGAAGTCCATCCAGAACGCCAAGAAGGCCGGCTGACCCGTGACCGTGGCCGACTTCCGCTTCTTCACCCTCGAAGTGGTCCGCACCCTCCGGGTCGGACACTCCTTCCTGCGGGTCACGTTCGGCGGCGAGTCCCTCGCGGACTTCCGCTCGGGCGGCTACGACCAGAGCCTGTCGCTGTTCCTGCCGCCCCCGCACCGGGAACACACCCGGCTCCCGTCCACCGACGAGGACACCTGGTTCGCGGCCTGGCGGGCGATGCCCGACGAGGAACGCCCGGTGATGCGCTCGTACACCGTCCGCGAGCAGCGCGGTACGGGCACGGACACCGTCGAGCTCGACATCGACTTCGTCCGGCACGGAACCGGGACGTCCGCCGCCGACGCGGCGGACTCCCCCGCCTCCTCCTGGGCCGGGCGTGCCCTCCCCGGCCACCGGATCCAGGCGATCGGTCCGGCCGTCGCGCAGAACAAGTCCGTACGCTTCCAGCCGCCCGCCGGGACCGACGCGCTGGTGATGTACGCCGACGAGACCGCCCTCCCGGCGGCAGCCGCGATCCTCGAACGCCTTCCGGAGGGCAGGCGGGTCACCGCCTGGTTCGAGGTACCGCACGCGGACGACCGGCTCGCCCTGCGGACCCCTGCCGACGCGGACATCACCTGGATCGTGCGGGAGGAGGGCGCGGGCCGGGAGCGTACCGAGCGACTGCTGGAGGTGGTCCGGGCGGCGGAACTGCCCGCCGCCGAAGCGCCGTACGCCTGGGTGGCGGGCGAGGCGGGGACGATCCGCGCCGTACGCCGCCACCTCGTGAAGGAACGTTCCCTCGACCGGCGCGCCGTGCGGTTCACCGGCTACTGGCGGCTCGGCGCGAGCGAGGAGGAGCTCCTCGCGGAGGCCTACGCGGGGCGGGCGCCGAGCGAGGAGCCGACCGCCGAGCTGTAGCAACGCTGTTTTTTTCCACGAGAGTTCAGAAGGGCCCTGGCTGGGTGGATTGCAGGGATCGTCGCAACACATGATCACTGGTCTGTCTGGCGAGCAGTGTAAGCAGTGGCTTGGCTGGGAGTTCTCAGTCAAGCCACTGCTGCGTTGTCTCGGTGGGATTGCGCCGTTCCCGGCGAGCCCGGGGGTTGAGTGGCTCACAGAGGTCCCGCCTGGCCCCAGCTGCTCGGCCCTCCACGGGCAGGAACAGAATGAGCCCCATGGATGACGGATCGGACTGGCCGACGGACAAACTGACCGCGCTCCGACTCGGGAGGCGGCTGGTTGTGGAAGTCCCGGCATCACGGCCGGATCGCCGCGCATCCGCGGATGTCCGCCCCGCGTGGAGTGAGCCTGACGTCCTGGCTCGGGACGAGGGATGGGCTCGCAGCTCCGCCCGGTGAACGCGTCCAGGTCCTCGCGGGTGTGCCGGGACAGGTCAGTGCCCTTGGGGAAGTACTGCCGCAGCAGGCCCTTGGTTTTCTCGTTGGAGCCGCGCTGCCATGGGCTGGCGGGGTTGCAGAAGTAGACCGGGATGTCTGTCGTGACGGTGAAGTGGTGGCGGTAGGCCATCTCCGTGCCCTGGTCCCAGGTAAGCGACCGCATCAGATGGGGCGGAAGCGTCTGGACAGTCTGCGCGAGCGCGGCATTGACGGCGGCGGCTGAGTGCCCGCGGGGAAGAGGGACGAGCCTCAGGTGGCGCGTGCTCCGCTCGACCAGGGTGGCGAGGGCGGAGCGGGAGTTGCTGCCGACGATGAGGTCGCCCTCCCAGTGGCCCGCAACGGGACGGTCGGCGACCTCGGCGGGCCGATCACTGATCATGACCATCGGGTGCGGAAACCGCTGCCTGCGGCTCGCCGCCTGCCGGTGGGGCCGGCGCATCGCCCGTCCGGTCCGATGAAGTCCCGCAGCTCGTGGTTCTGCGCGATCTTGCCGGTCTTGGGCCGTGGCTTGCGCTTGTCCGCACGACGCTGAGCGGCATGCGGCCGGTAGTACCAGCGGCCGTCGGGAAGCACCGTCCGGTTGCGGCGGACGTCCCGGCCGATGGTGGAGGGACTGCGGCCCACGCCTTCTTCTTTCCGGATGCCTGCCGTCCGCAGCGCCATCGCGTGCCGGTGCGGCGGTTGATGCCGACGATCCGGCAGGCTTCCGTGTTGCTTACCCCAAGATCCACGAGCCGAAGGTTCCTCCACTCCCGCTCACGGGCTAGTGGATTGCGGCCGTAGTTGCCCCGCCGCCCGGATCTCGAAGTCCATCGCACCCCTTGAGCTGGGGTGTTGCGACGAACGCTAGAACTCAAGCCGTGTCAGCCGGGGCCCTTTCCCTGGTGGCCGAGAAGTTAGGTTAGGCTAACCTAAGTAACAACTTCCCCGCCCACCCCGCCCCCTGCCCGGAGGAACGTTGATGCGCTCGCATCTGCTGAATGAGTCGACCGCGGACCTCTACCGGCGCTCCGTCACCGAAGGCGTCGAGCGCGTCGCCGCCAAACTCGCCTCCACCCGGCGGCCCCACACCGGCCGCTCCGTCGACGCACTCGCCCCGGTCATCGACGGGATCGACCTGGACCGGCCGCTCGCCGACCCGGCCGCGGTCCTCGACGAGCTGGAGGAGGTCTACCTGCGCGACGCGGTGTACTTCCACCACCCCCGCTACCTCGGCCACCTCAACTGCCCGGTGGTCATCCCCGCCGTGCTGGGCGAGGCCGTCCTCTCGGCCGTCAACTCCTCGCTGGACACCTGGGACCAGTCCATCGGCGGCACGCTCATCGAGCGCCGCCTGATCGACTGGACCGCCGAGCGCATCGGCCTCGGTCCCGCCGCGGACGGCGTCTTCACCTCGGGCGGCAGCCAGTCCAACCTCCACGCGCTGCTCCTGGCGCGCGACGAGGCCTGCCGGTCCGTCGCGCAGAACGGCCCGCGGGCCCTGCTCAAGTCCGAAGTCCTCCCGAAGCTACGCATCTTCACCTCCGAGGCCGGCCACTTCAGCGTGCAGAAGTCGGCCGCCCTGCTCGGCCTCGGCCACGAGGCGGTCATCGCCGTTCCGGTGGACCGCAACCGCCGTATGGACACCGCGGTCCTGGCCCTGGAACTGGAGAGCTGCGCCCGCGAGGGCCTCGTCCCGATGGCCGTCGTCGCCACCGCCGGTACCACCGACTTCGGGTCCATAGACCCGCTTCCCGAGATCGCCCGCCTGGCCGCCGAACACTCCGCCTGGATGCACGTGGACGCCGCGTACGGCTGCGGACTGCTGGTCTCCCCCACCCGCCGGCACCTCCTCGACGGCATCGAGCGCGCCGACTCGGTGACCGTGGACTACCACAAGTCCTTTTTCCAGCCGGTCAGTTCCAGCGCCGTACTGGTCCGCGACCGCGACACGCTGAAGCACGCCACGTACCACGCGGACTACCTCAACCCGCGCCGGATGGCCGAGGAGAGGATTCCCAACCAGGTCGACAAGTCCCTCCAGACCACCCGCCGCTTCGACGCGCTCAAGCTGTGGATGACCCTGCGCGTGATGGGCGCCGACGGCGTCGGATCGCTCTTCGACGAGGTCGTCGACCTGGCCGCGGCGGGCTGGGAGGTCGTCGCCGCCGACCCGCGCTTCGAGGTGGTCGTCAGACCGCAGCTCTCCACCCTGGTCTTCCGCTACTGCCCCGGCCACCTCCGGGAGGGACCCCCGGCCGCGGGAGACGTCCGGGCGGACCTGGTCGACGAGGCGAACGTGCACGCCCGCAAGGCCCTGTTCGCCTCGGGCGAGGCCGTCGTCGCGGGCACCCGGGTGGACGGGCGCCAGTACCTGAAGTTCACCCTGCTCAACCCGCAGACCACGACGGCCGACATCGCGGCAGTCCTCGACCTCCTCGCGTCCCACGCCGAGCAGTACCTGGGAGAATCCCTTGCAGTCATCCCGTGAGCCCCGTGCTCTCCGTGCGCCTCGTGACCCTCGCACGCGTGAGCCCCGTCGGCCCCGTGAGCACCACCGGCCCCACGACTTCATCGGTATCGGCCTCGGCCCCTTCAATCTGGGGCTCGCCTGCCTGACCGCGCCGATCGGCGAACTCGACGGCCTCTTCATCGAGACGAAGCCGCACTTCGAGTGGCACGCCGGGATGTTCCTGGACGGCGCCCACCTCCAGACGCCGTTCATGTCGGACCTGGTCACGCTCGCCGACCCGACCTCGTCCTTCTCCTTCCTCAACTACCTGAAGGACCGGGACCGGCTGTACCCCTTCTACATCCGGGAGAACTTCTACCCGCTGCGCACCGAGTACGACGACTACTGCCGGTGGGCCGCCGACCGCCTCGACAACGTCCTGTACTCCACCTCCGTCACCGAGGTCACCTACGACGAGCGGGCCGGCCTGTACGCGGTCCACACCGACCGCGGCGGGACGCACCTCGCCCGCCACCTGGTCCTGGGCACCGGCACCCCGCCCTTCGTCCCCGAGGCCTGCGCCGGCCTGCCCGGCGACTTCACGCACACCAGCGGCTACATGCACCACAAGGCGGAGCTGCAGAAGAAGAAGTCGATCACGCTGGTCGGTTCGGGCCAGAGCGCCGCCGAGATCTACTACGACCTGCTCGGCGAGATCGACGTCCACGGCTACCGGCTCAACTGGATCACCCGCTCCCCCCGCTTCTTCCCGCTCGAATACACCAAGCTGACGCTGGAGATGACCTCACCGGAGTACGTGGACTACTTCCACGCGCTGCCCGAGCACACCCGCCACCGCCTGGAGACGCAGCAGAAGAGCCTCTTCAAGGGCATCGACGGCGAGCTGGTCAACGCCATCTTCGACCTGCTCTACCAGAAGAAGGTCTCCTTGCCGGGCCCCGTCCCGACGACCCTGCTGACCAACACCTCGCTCAACTCGGCGGCGTATGACACCACGGCCGCCGCCTACACCCTGGGGCTGCGCCAGGAGGAGCAGGAGCGCGACTTCTCCCTCACGACCGAGGGCCTGGTCCTCGCGACGGGCTACGCGTACACCCTCCCGGACTTCCTCGCCCCGGTCCGCGACCGCCTCCGCTTCGACGGCCGCGGCCGTCCCGACGCGGCCCGCAACTACAGCATCGACGTGACCGGCCGCGGGGTCTTCCTGCAGAACGGCACGGTCCACAACCACTCCGTCACCTCGCCCGACCTGGGCATGGCCGCGTACCGCAACGCGTACATCATCGGCGAGCTCCTCGGCCGGGAGTACTACAAGATCGAGAAGTCCATCGCCTTCCAGCAGTTCGGGGCCCCGGAAGGGATCAGCGCATGAGCACCACCGGCATCCTCTTCAGCCGGACGGACCCGGCCCGGGGGACCTTCTCCCTCCGGCCCTTGGACCCCTTCGCCGACGCGGAGCTGCTCCACGGTTGGGTCACCCACCCCAAGGCCGCGTTCTGGCTGATGCAGGACGCCACGCTGCCGGACGTCGAGCGCGCGTACATGAAGATCGCCGCGTCCGAGCATCACGACGCCTTCATCGGCCTCCACGAGGGGGAACCGGCCTTCCTGATGGAGCGCTACGACCCGGGCAGGCTGGAACTGGTCGGCCTGTACGACGCCCGGCCCGGCGACGTCGGCATGCACTTCCTCGTCGCGCCGAGCGACCGGCCCCTCGGCGGCTTCACCCGCGCGGTGATCACGACGGTGATGGCCGCCCTGTTCGCGGACGCGGCCACGCAGCGCGTCGTGGTCGAACCGGACGTCGGCAACACGGCGGTCCATGCGCTCAACGAGGCGGTGGGCTTCGTGGCGGACGGCCCGATCCGCAAGCCGGAGAAGGAGGCCCTGCTGAGCTTCTGCACCCGCGCCGGCTTCGAGGCCGCCACCGGCATCACGACGGGAGCCTCGGCATGAGCCTCGCCGACGCCGTCTCCCACCTCTCCCCCGAGCCGTGGGCCCGGGCGAACCGCGCCCTGGTCCGCAAGGCCCTGGCGGAGTTCTCCCACGAGCGCCTGCTGACCCCGGAGCCGCTGGGCGAGGACCGCTGGGCGGTCCGGAGCGACGACGCCTCGGTGGAGTACCGCTTCTCCGCCCGCCTCCACGCCCTGGAGCACTGGTCGGTGGACGCGTCCTCGATCACCCGGCACCGGGACGGCGCCGAGCTCCCGCTGGACGCCCTGGACTTCCTCATCGAGCTGCGCGAGACGCTGGGGCTGAGCCCCGAGGTCCTGCCGGTGTACCTGGAGGAGATCTCCTCCACCCTGGCGGGCGCGGGCTTCACGTACACGAAGCCGCAGGTGTCGGCGGCCGTCCTCGCGAAGTCCTCGTTCCAGGACATCGAGACGGGCATGACGCAGGGCCACCCCTGCTTCGTCGCCAACAACGGCCGCCTCGGCTTCGGCCTGCACGAGTACCTCTCGTACGCCCCCGAGGCGGCGAGCCCGGTCCACCTGGTGTGGGTGGCGGCCCGCAAGGACGTGTCCACCTTCACGGCGGGCTCGGGCCTGGACCACGACGCCTTCATGCGGGCGGAGCTGGGCGAGGAGACCCTCGCGGCCTTCGAGGCCCGCATGTCCGGCCTCGGCCTGGACCTGGCGGACTACCACCTCCTGCCGGTCCACCCCTGGCAGTGGTGGAACAAGACCACGGTCACCTTCGCCTCCGAGATCGCGAACCGCCGCCTGGTCCTGCTCGGCGAGGGCGCGGACTCCCACCTCGCCCAGCAGTCCATCCGCACCTTCTTCAACACCAGCGCCCCCGCGAAGCACTACGTCAAGACGGCGATCTCGGTGCTGAACATGGGCTTCATGCGGGGACTCTCGGCCGCCTACATGGAGGCCACCCCGGCGATCAACGACTGGCTCCACCAGCTCGTCGGGTCCGACCCCGTCCTGCGGTCGGTCGACTTCTCGATCATCCGCGAGCGCGCGGCGATCGGCTACCACCACCGCCAGTACGAGCGGGCCACCGACCGGCACTCCCCGTACCGCAAGATGCTGGCGGCCCTGTGGCGCGAATCCCCTGTGGCCTCCCTGCGCCCCGGCGAACGCCTGGCCACCATGGCCTCCCTCCTCCACGTCGACGTGGAGGGCCGATCCTTCGTCGGCGCGCTGATCGAGGAGTCGGGCCTGCCCCCGCGGGAGTGGCTGCGCGCGTACCTGCGCGCCTACCTGGTCCCGCTCCTGCACTGCTTCTACCGGTACGACCTCGCGTACATGCCGCACGGCGAGAACACGATCCTGGTCATCGAGAGCGGGGTCGTGAAGCGGGCGGTCTTCAAGGACATCGCCGAGGAGATCGTGGTCATGGATCCGGACGCGGTCCTGCCGCCCGCGGTGGAACGCATCCGGGCGGACGTCCCGGAGGACATGAAGCTGCTGTCGATCTTCACGGACGTCTTCGACTGCTTCTTCCGCTTCCTCGGCCCGATCCTCGCCGCGGAGGGCCTGTGCGAGGAGTCGGTGTTCTGGCAGGCGGTGGCGGACTGCGCCCACGCCTACCAGGAGTCGGTGCCCGAGTTGGCGGACCGCTTCGCCCGGTACGACCTCTTCGCCGAGGAGTTCCGGCTGTCCTGCCTCAACCGCCTCCAGCTGCGCAACAACCGGCAGATGGTCGACCTCACCGACCCCTCGGCGGCCCTCCAACTGGTGGGCACCCTCAAAAACCCCGTCGCGCCCTTCGCCCGGCGGTGACGGCTCACCCCCAGGGCACGTCCGGGGAGCGGTAGTACGTGGTGTCCTGGGCGTCCAGGCGGGGGGCCTGGACGGCCAGGCGCTGGCGGTAGGAGGGCCAGTTCGCGGGGCCCGGGGACCAACCCAGTTCGGCCAGGCCGAGGATCCGCGGAAAGGCCATGAACTCCAGGTCCGGGCGGGTCGCGATGGTCTCCGTCCACAGGGGTGCCTCCACCCCGAGGACCGCGGACTGCGGGACTCCGGACGCGGCCAGGTAGGTGCCGGGGTTCCAGTCGTAGGCGCGCTTGACCGGGACGTAGCCCGCCCAGGCCAGGCCCTGCTTGGTGGTGGTGTCGTACTTCATGTCCAGGTACAGCCGGTCCGCCGGGGAGAGGATCAGCGGGTGGCCCGCCTTCGCCGCGGCGGCCACCGCCGCCTTCTCCGCGGCCGGGGTCCGGTCGTGGCCCCAGTACTGGAGGACCGCGCCCTGCGACGGGCGGGCCGCGGCCAGCTGGTGCCAGGCCACCACCGTCTTGCCGTGGCGGCCCACGACCTCCTGGGCGCGGTCCATGAACGCCGCGTAGTCCGCCGCCGGGGTGGAGTGCGCCTCGTCGCCGCCGATGTGGAGGTAGCGGCCCGGCGTGATCTCGGCGAGTTCGCCGAGCACCTCGTCGATGAACTCGTACGTCCGCTCCTTGCCGACGCACAGCGAGCTGAAGCCGACCTTGGTCCCGGTGTAGCGCTCGGGCGCCTTGCCGTCGCAGTTGAGTTCCGCGTAGGAGGCCAGGGCGGCGTTCACGTGCCCCGGCATGTCGATCTCCGGGACCACGTCCACGTAGCGCCGGCCGGCGTAGGCCACCAGGTCCCGGTACTGGTCCTTCGTCCAGTACCCGCCCGGGCCCCCGCCGACCTCGCTGCCGCCCCCGTACTCCGCCAGCCGCGGCCAGCCGTCGACGGCGATCCGCCAGCCCTGGTCGTCGGTGAGGTGGAGGTGGAGCGTGTTGACCTTGTAGGCGGAGATCTGGTCGACGTACCGCTTCACCTGCTCCACCGTGAAGTAGTGGCGGGCGATGTCGAGCATGGCCCCGCGGTACGCGAAGCGGGGCGCGTCGGTGATCTCCCCGCCCGGCACCGTCCCCGGCCCGGTCACCGGGAGCAGCTGGCGCAGGCTCTGGCCGGCGTGGAAGAGGCCCGCCGGGGTCCGGGCGGTGAGGGTGACCCCGCGCGGGTCGGAGTGCAGCCGGTAGCCCTCCTCGCCGACCCCCTCGGCCCCCTCGTCGAGCAGCAGCCGCACCCCGTCGCCCTCGGAGCCGCCGACCACCGGGAGCGGCAGCCCGCTGGAGGCCCGGAGCTGTTCCGCGAGGAGTTCGCCGACTCCCCGGACCTCCTCGTCGCCGCCCGGGCCGGTACGGATGACCGTGCCCGCCCCGAAGAGGTACCCGGCGCCCTCGGCGCGGGCGGAGGCGGGCGCCGGCAGGAGCCGTTCGTAGGGGGCGAGGACGGCGGGGCGCACGGTCCCGGGTCTGGCGTCGTCGCCGGGGGCGGGGGCGCAGGAGACGGCCGCGCCGAGGAAGAGGAGGGTTCCGAGCGTGCGTCGCAGGACTCTCATGGCCCAGGTATAGGCCAACTGGCCTTCCAGGAGCGGTGCGAGAATCGCTGGATGGCGGAAATCATCCAGAAGGACGGCACATGGACCTTCGAGGGCGACGTGGTGCGGATCGTGCCCGGCCGCGACAAGGGGGTGGGGCTGTTGCGCCAGACCCTGGGCGAGGTGGTCGTACCGCTGCGGGCGCTCGCCGGGGTCTCCTACGAACCGGGCCGCAAGGCGGGCCGGCTGAGACTGCGGCTGCGTGACGGTGCGGACCCCCTGCTCCAGGTGACGGGCGGGCGGCTGCCGGAGGCCTCCGACCCGTACCGGCTGACCGTGGAGGCGGACCGGAGCGGGGTGGCGGAGTACTTCGTGGACGAGGTGCGGAACGCCCTGTTGCTGGAGCAGGTGGCCCCCGGCCCGGTCGACGCGTACCTGCTGCCCGGCCCGGCCGTTCCGATCACGGTCGGCGCGGGGGACGGGACGGTGGCCTTCGACGGCGACCGGGTGGTCCTGGACTGGAACTGGACGACGGAGGAGGCCAAGAGCTCGGGGGGCCCGCGCGAGTTCCGGGTCGCGGACGTGAAGGCGGTCGAGTGGTCTCCGTCGAAGGGGCTGGAGAACGGCTGGATCCGCTTCACCCTGGCGGGTGCCCCGCCCGCTCCGGCGCCGAAGTACGACCCGCACACGGTGGAGCTGTTCGGTTTCAAGAAGGACCCGCTGATGGCGCTGGTCGCGGCGGCCGTGGCGGTGCGGATGCCGCATCCGGCCACCCCGGCCGAGCCCGCGCCGGTCATGGCGGTGGCGCCGGTGGCGGAGCTTGCGGCCGCGCCTCCCGGGCCGGCGGCCGCCGAGGACCACGACGCGCTGCTGCGCCGGCTGCGGGAGCTCGGCGAGCTGCACCAGACGGGCATCCTCACGGCTGACGAGTTCACCGCGGCCAAGCAAGCCGTTTTGCGCCGCTTCTGACCTCTTTAGCACCCTTTTGCAACCGGATGAAAGGATTGCCCTGGTCCAGACCAGAGTGATCCTGCCCGGAATCGGGCAGGATCTTTGCTTTCCCAGGGGAGTCCAGTCAGTATCTACGGGTGCTCGATCGCCGCCCGTCCCATGACGACCTCGTCGACCACCTGGTGCGCAGCACCTCGCTGCAGCGCGGCGAGGCCGCCCGGGTGGTGCTCGACGTACTCGCGTACTTCGACGAGACGACCGAGGAATTCGTCCGCCGCCGGCACCGGGAGCTCCAGTCCGGCGGCGCGGTCAACGCGGAGATCTTCGAGCGCATCGCGGCCGAGCTGCCGCACCGTGCCGTGGCACCGCCGCAGCTGTCTCTGCGGCAGCTGCGCCGCATCGTCTACGGCTGAGCACCGGCGCGACCGGCACGGCAACCGAACCTCAGGAGGGGCAACACTTTATGTGCGGAATCGTGGGATACATCGGCAAGCGTGACGTGGCACCGCTGCTGCTGGAGGGCCTGCAGCGGCTGGAGTACCGCGGATACGACTCCGCGGGCATCGTCGTCAACAGCCCGAAGTCCGCGGCGCTGAAGGTCGTCAAGGCCAAGGGCCGCGTCCGCGACCTGGAATCCCGCGTGCCCAAGCGCTTCGCCGGCACCACCGGCATCGCCCACACCCGCTGGGCCACCCACGGCGCCCCGAGCGACATCAACTCCCACCCGCACCTCGACGCCGACAACAAGGTCGCGGTCGTCCACAACGGCATCGTGGACAACGCCGCCGAGCTCCGCGCCAAGCTGGAGGCGGAGGGTGTGGTCTTCCTCTCGGAGACCGACACCGAGGTCATCGTCCACCTGATCGCGCGCTCCGTGGCCGACACGCTGGAGGAGAAGGTCCGCGAGGCCGTCAAGGCGATCGAGGGCACCTACGGCATCG
The DNA here is from genome assembly GCF_040647115.1 of Streptomyces sp. NPDC044571. Taxonomy (NCBI): domain Bacteria; kingdom Bacillati; phylum Actinomycetota; class Actinomycetes; order Kitasatosporales; family Streptomycetaceae; genus Streptomyces; species Streptomyces sp. NPDC044571. Next base: position 6,824 of record NZ_JBEZBN010000008.1, on the reverse strand, counting down.
CCGTCATGCACGCCGACTTCCCCGACCGCATCGTCGTCGCCCGCAACGGCTCCCCCGTCGTGCTCGGCATCGGCGAGAAGGAGATGTTCGTCGCCTCGGACGTCGCCGCGCTCGTCGCCCACACCCGCCAGGTCGTCACCCTCGACGACGGCGAGATGGCCACCCTGAAGGCCGACGACTTCCGCACCTACACCACCAGCGGTGCCACCACCACCGCCACCCCGGAGACCGTGGAGTGGGAGGCCGCCTCCTACGACATGGGCGGCCACGACACCTACATGCACAAGGAGATCTCCGAGCAGCCCGACGCGGTCGACCGCGTGCTGCGCGGCCGGATCGACGACCGCTTCAACACCGTCCACCTGGGCGGCCTGAACCTGGACCCCCGCGAGGCGCGCGGCATCCGCCGCGTCAAGATCCTCGGCTGCGGCACCTCGTACCACGCGGGCCTGATCGGCGCCGGCCTCATCGAGAGCATGGCCCGCATCCCCGCGGACGCCGAGCCGGCCTCCGAGTTCCGCTACCGGAACCCGGTCGTGGACCCCGACACCCTCTACATCGCGGTCTCCCAGTCCGGTGAGACCTACGACGTGCTGGCCGCCGTGCAGGAGCTCAAGCGCAAGGGCGCCCGCGTCCTCGGCGTGGTCAACGTGGTCGGCTCCGCGATCGCCCGCGAGGCGGACGGCGGCGTGTACGTGCACGCCGGCCCCGAGGTCTGCGTCGTCTCCACCAAGTGCTTCACCAACACGGTCGTGGCCTTCGCGCTGCTCGCCGTGCACCTCGGCCGCATCCGCGACCTGTCGGTGACCGACGGCAAGCGGATCATCGAGGGCCTGCGCAGGCTGCCCGCCCAGATCGAGGAGATCCTCAAGGGCGAGGAGGACATCAAGCAGCTCGCGGCCGAGTACGCCGAGGCCAAGTCGATGATGTTCATCGGCCGGGTCCGCGGCTACCCGGTGGCCCTGGAGGCCTCGCTGAAGCTGAAGGAGATCTCCTACATCCACGCCGAGGCCTACCCGGCCTCCGAGCTCAAGCACGGCCCGCTGGCGCTCATCGAGCCGGCGATGCCCACGGTCGCGATCGTCCCGGACGACGACCTGCTGGAGAAGAACCGCGCGGCGCTGGAGGAGATCAAGGCCCGCAGCGGCCGGATCCTGGCGGTCGCCCACCGCGAGCAGGAGAAGGCGGACCACACCATCCTCGTGCCCAAGAACGAGGACGAGCTGGACCCGATCCTGATGGGCATCCCGCTCCAGCTGCTGGCGTACCACACGGCCCTTGCCCTGGGCCGGGACATCGACAAGCCGCGCAACCTGGCGAAGTCCGTCACCGTCGAGTAGTCGGCAGGCCGGTCGCCGACCAGGCACGAGTGGACCCCCGGGCGCCCTGCGCCCGGGGGTCCTGCCGTACTGCGGTGCCGCGCCGCGGGTGCGCTCAGCTCGCGGCGACCGCGCCCCTGCGGGACCTGCCGAGCGCCATCGGCCAGTGCGCGAGGGCCGCGGTGGCCCCGTACCAGGCCAGCAGGCCGGACACGGCGGCGACCCAGCCGCCGGCCTTGGCCAGTACGCCACTGTCGGCGAACGAGGCGATGGCCAGCAGGAGGAGGGACAGGGTCAGCAGGGCGTACACGCCCTGGCCGAAGACACCGCTCGCGGCGGCGAGGGTGAGAGTCAGCGCGAGCATCGCGAAGAGCACCAGGAACGTTCCGGCAGCCTCGTCGGAGACCGACGCGCCCGCACCCTTGGCCCACGTGAACCAGAAGATGCCGAGGCCCGCGAACGCGGTGCCGTTGAACCCGTTGCCGCCGCGGTACTCCAGGAGGCCGAGGAGGAAGAGGGCTGCGCCGCCGACGTACATCGCGAGCGACGCGGAGCCGGCAGCGGACACGCCGTCGATGATTCCGGTGTGGCCGATACCGAATGCGAGAAGGGTGAGACCCAGGGCTATGTGCCCGAGGGTCGAAGTCGAGGCCGTGCTTCCCGCAGAGACACCATTGTCCACGGCGGGCTCCCTTCGATCTGCAGTTGTTTGCTGCGTCCCAGCAGCACTTATCTACCCTTTACATGGGGGTTCACAACCGCACAACCGGCATACAACGGGTTACGGAATGACAACAACGGGTCGCTGGGCCCGCTTGGCCAGCCGCCCCGCCACCGAGCCGAAGATCCGGCCGACGATCCCGTGCGTGGAGCCGACCACGATGGCGTCCGCCGAATACTCCCGGCCGACCTCCTCCAGCTCGTGGCAGATGTCCCCGCCCCGCTCGACCAGGATCCAGGGCACCTCGGCGAGGTAGTCGGCGCAGGCGAGCTCCAGCCCCAGCACCTCGGTGCGGTGGTCCGGCACGTCCACGAAGACGGGCGGCTCGCAGCCCGCCCACACGGTGGTGGGCAGCCGGTTCGCCACGTGCACGATGATCAGGCCCGATCCGGACCGGCGGGCCATCCCGATCGCGTAGGCGAGGGCGCGCTCACTGGACGTGGAGCCGTCGAAGCCCACCACGACCCCGTGCCGGAAGGCCGGGTCGCAGGCGTGGCGCGTCTGTTCCACCGCGCGCAGGTCGCTCGACGCGTGGTCGGCGAGGGGTTTGCGCTTGCGGTCCGCTGGTTCGGGGAATTCGTGACCGGCCATGGATGTCTCGGCGAAGAGGTCCTCGGGCGAAGGGACAAGGCGACGGGGCGGCGATGGGCGAAAACGACGACTCAGGGTGACGGAGCTCTGTCCGGGAAGCATCTTCCCAAGCCCGTTACCCCCAGGGTACGGCGACACTCCTGTCCTGCACAGGGCTTGCCGCCCTTGGAGAGCGTCCCAGGGAGCATGCCGGAGCGAGGGCTCCTTGGCAATGGCCGCTGTTCCCTACAGCCAGTGACGAGCCGCCCGGTTCGCCACCCGTGAGCGCAGTGACCGAGGCCGTCCGCACGCCGTTGGTCAGGCGTCCGACCGTCCAGGAAGAGCCCGCAGGGAGCACGCCGTGCCCGGCCATCCGGTTCACCCCGTCCAGCCCGCCCAGTCCGCTCGGTCCGTCCACCGCGTCGACACGACACCGCATTTCACCCCCTCCCCCCTTCACCCGTCCGTGCCATCCGCCCGGCGCCCGCATGACGACCCCGCGGGTGACGTGGTGCGCTGGGCGGTCTTCAGCTGCCTGCTGGTCCCGGTGGTGCTCGTCATCTACGGGACCTCCTTCGGCGGGGCCGCCGTCGCGACCCTCGGGCTGGCCGCCGTCACCGCGGTGTGCCGGGCGATGCTGCGCTGCTCCGAGAAGGCCGAGCGGGCCGCCGCCATGGTCCTGGCCGCCGACCGGCCGGCGCCCGGCCGGCGCCGCCGCCGCTCGCGCGGCGGGAGCGCATCCGGGGGCGGCGGACACCGGGGCCGCTCCGGTACCGGCGGCATCTCCCCTCAGGACTGACTTATTCGCACACCCACACCCGCACGTTTTCAGCCAACTTCCCAGCAGGGTGCCGGTCTTGTCGGAATGTCCCCCCAACCCCCCCACCACCAGCGACGACGGAGCCAGGGGGGCGCCGCGACCCTATGGGTACTGGCCACGGCCGGAGCGCGAGCTTCCCACTTCGGTAGCGGAGTGGAACGCTTCCTGATCGAATGCTTTTCGCCAAGTTGCCAAGTCGACATAGCGCTGCGTGCTGAACTTGTCACGCCGACACCACGGGACGCAGTAGATTCGATCATGTATTTACGGCGGGGGATCCACGTGCAAGGCCGAGGGGAAACGTGCAGGTGCGACCAGACCAAGGAGTCGCGACACCCAAGGGGGGCTTAGCCATGAGCCAGGATTCCACCGCCGTCGTCACGGACGCCGGCCGGAAGCTCGCGGGGCGTCGCCGCAGGGAGATCGTCGCGGTGCTGCTGTTCAGCGGCGGACCGATCTTCGAGAGCTCCATTCCACTCTCCGTGTTCGGCATCGACCGGCAGGACGCGGGAGTTCCACGCTATCGACTGCTCGTGTGCGCCGGGGAGGACGGTCCGCTGCGGACCACCGGCGGGCTTGAGCTGACCGCGCCGTACGGGTTGGAGGCGATCGCCCGGGCAGGCACGGTCGTCGTGCCCGCATGGCGCTCCATCACATCGCCGCCGCCTCCGGAGGCCCTCGACGCCCTGCGTCAGGCCCACGAGGAGGGCGCCCGGATCGTCGGGCTGTGCACGGGGGCCTTCGTGCTCGCCGCCGCCGGTCTGCTGGACGGCCGGCCCGCGACGACGCACTGGATGTACGCGCCGACGCTGGCCAAGCGGTACCCGTCCGTCCATGTCGATCCGCGCGAGCTGTTCGTCGACGACGGTGACGTCCTCACCTCGGCGGGAACCGCGGCCGGAATCGACCTGTGCCTCCACATCGTGCGCACGGACCACGGCAGCGAGGCGGCCGGCGCGCTGGCCCGCAGGCTGGTGGTCCCGCCGCGCCGCACGGGCGGGCAGGAGCGCTACCTCGACCGGTCGCTGCCGGAGGAGATCGGCGCCGACCCGCTGGCCGAGGTCGTCGCCTGGGCGCTGGAGCACCTCCACGAGCAGTTCGACGTGGAGACGCTCGCCGCCCGCGCCTACATGAGCCGGCGCACCTTCGACCGGCGCTTCCGCTCGCTGACCGGCAGCGCGCCGCTCCAGTGGCTGATCACCCAGCGGGTGCTCCAGGCACAGCGGCTGCTGGAAACCTCCGACTACTCGGTCGACGAGGTCGCCGGGCGCTGCGGGTTCCGCTCGCCGGTGGCCCTGCGCGGGCACTTCCGACGGCAGCTGGGGTCCTCCCCGGCCGCGTACCGCTCCGCCTACCGGGCCCGTCGGCCGCAGTCCGAGGTGGCACAGGTGGCGGAGATCTCCGGCGGGCCGGTCCCGCACCAGCGCACTCCGCAGCCCCAGCGGGCGGCGGCGGCGCTCGCCGCGGCCGGGCCGACGGTGACGGAGCTGTACGCCCCGGGCCGCGTCCTGCGCGAGCACGCGTAGCCGTAGCCGGCAAGGTCCGCCCCCTCGGTCGTCACCGAGGGGGCGGACCTTCCGCATAAGGTGGACGCATGAACGATCGCATGGTGTGGATCGACTGCGAGATGACCGGGCTCTCGTTGACGGACGACGCACTTATCGAGGTGGCCGCGCTGGTCACCGACTCGGAGCTCAACGTGCTCGGCGAAGGCGTGGACCTGGTGATCCGCCCGCCGGACGCGGCCCTGGAGACCATGCCCGACGTGGTGCGCGAGATGCACACGGCCTCCGGCCTGCTCGACGAGCTGGCCGACGGGATCACCCTCGCGGATGCCGAGGCGCAGGTCCTGGCGTACGTACGGGAACACGTGAAGGAGCCGCGCAAGGCTCCGCTGTGCGGGAACTCGGTCGGCACCGACCGCGGCTTCCTGCTGCGCGACATGCCCGCCCTGGAGAGCCACCTGCACTACCGGATCGTGGACGTGTCCTCGGTCAAGGAGCTGGCCCGCCGCTGGTACCCGAGGGCCTACTTCAACAGCCCGCCGAAGAACGGCAACCACCGGGCGCTCGCGGACATCAAGGAGTCCATCGCCGAGCTGCGCTACTACCGGGAGGCGGTCTTCGTGCCCCAGCCCGGACCGGACTCGGACACGGCCCGGGCGATCGCGGCCAAGTACACCCTGCCCGCCGAGTAGGACCCGGCCGGGCCCCTCCGGAGACGGGGCGGAGGAAAGGGAGGAGCGAGCACCCTCTCGGACCCTGTACCCTTTTCTTCGGCCGGTCGGTTTCCCGACCGGACATGGTGGGTGTAGCTCAGTTGGTAGAGCACCTGGTTGTGGTCCAGGTGGCCGCGGGTTCGAGTCCCGTCACTCACCCTGAAAGAGGGCCCCGGTCCGCGTGAGCGGACCGGGGCCCTCTGCTTATCCGCCACCCGAAGTCAGTAACGCCTGGGACTCGGCCGAGCCCCTTACGGGTCAGGCGAGGTCGCTGCGGAACCAGTTCCAGGAGCCGGTGCTCTCCCACTTCTTCAGCGGGGCCGCGAAGCCGCTGCCGTTGCTGGTGAAGGACCACAGGCCGGTGCGACTGGTGCCGTCGCCCTGCTGTCCATAGCTGTAGAGCACACCGACGTCGGTCCTGCCGTCCCCGTCGAAGTCGCCGGCGGTGACCTTGCTCGCGTCGGCGTTCCAGCTGTTGCTGCCGGAGTCCCACTTCTTGACGGGGCCGCTGAAGCCGGCGCCGGTGCTGGTCATCGTCCACAGGGCGGTGTGGTTGGTGCCACCCGCGTCCTGCCCGTTGTCGTACAGCACGCCGACGTCGGCCTTGCCGTCACCGTTGAAGTCGCCGGCGACGGGCTTGGAGCGGTCCCAGTTCCAGGAGCCGGTGGTCCGGTCGTCGTTGTCCCACTTCTTGACCGGGCCGTTGAAACCGGCACCGGTGCTCGTGAAGGTCCACAACGCGGTGATGTTCGTGCCGTCGGCCTGCCGGCCGTTGTTGTAAAGGACGCCGACGTCGGCCTTGCCGTCACCGGTGAAGTCCCCGGCCACCACCTTGGAGCGGTCCCAGTTCCAGGAGCCGGTGGTCCGGTCGTCGTTGTCCCACTTCTTGACCGGGCCGTTGAAACCGGCACCGGTGCTGGTGAAGGTCCACAGCGCGGTGATGTTCGTGCCGTCGGCCTGCCGGCCGTTGTTGTAGAGCACGCCCACGTCGGTCTTGCCGTCGCCGTCGAAGTCACCCGAGGTCAGCTTGGAACGGTCCCAGTTCCAGGAGCCGGTGCTCTCCCACTTCCGGACCGGATTGGCGAAGCCGCTGCCGGTGCTGGTGAACGTCCACAGCGCGGTGTGGTTGGTGCCGTCCGCGTCCTGGCCGTTGTTGTACAACACGCCGATGTCCGA